>CAUQOP010000022.1:0-9400 GCA_963519505.1 uncultured Flavobacteriaceae bacterium
CCTTATCACCTTCTCTCACGATAGGTTTTAGGGTGATAGTCGTAGATTGGTTGGTTTTTCTAAATTTAGTTAAATAATATGTTTTAGTCGCAGATTCAAAAGAGACCAAATCTTCATTCTCTGTTCTTTCGTATTTGATAACAATTTTATCTGCATCTACATATTCTACTTCTCCTTTTCCTTCTGCATTTATCAATACTCTAGAGTCTTTTGCTACTTGTCTTTCCAGCCCAGTTCCTACAATAGGAGCTTCTGGTCTTAGTAGCGGCACCGCCTGACGCATCATGTTTGATCCCATCAATGCACGGTTCGCATCATCGTGTTCCAAGAAAGGAATCAAAGATGCAGAAATACCAGAAATCTGGTTTGGTGCGATGTCTATCAAATTAACCTGCTCTGGCTCTACCACTGGATAATCTCCATCCAAACGAGCGATAACTCTCTCTGTTAGGATAGTTCCATCCTCTTTAATGTCGATATTAGCCTGTGCGATGATTTTTGCTTCCTCATCTTCTGCATTCAGATATATAGGAGCAGAATTGTAGTCTACTTTCCCGTTTTCTACTTTTCTATAAGGTGTTTCTATGAAACCTAAATTATTGATTTTAGCATAACATCCCAAAGAAGAAATCAAACCAATGTTTGGCCCTTCTGGCGTTTCGATTGGACAAATTCTTCCGTAGTGAGTATGGTGGACATCTCGCACCTCGAAACCTGCTCTTTCTCTAGAAAGACCACCAGGCCCTAACGCAGAAAGTCTTCGCTTGTGAGTAACCTCAGAAAGCGGGTTCGTCTGGTCCATGAACTGAGACAACTGGTTGGTTCCAAAGAATGAATTAACCACAGAAGTCAATGTCTTAGCATTAACCAAATCCAATGGTGTAAATATCTCATTATCACGAACATTCATTCTTTCTTTAATCGTTCTAGCGATTCTAGAAAGTCCCACTCCAAACTGACCAGCCAACTGCTCTCCAACAGTTTTAATTCTTCTGTTAGAAAGGTGGTCTATATCATCCACCTCTGCTTTAGAGTTAGCCAGTTCTATCAAGTGACGAACGATTGCGATAATATCCTCTTTTGTAAGAACTTCTGTCTCAACAGGGATATTTAATTCTAATTTTTTATTTAATCTATATCTACCTACCTCTCCCAAAGAGTATCTCTGCTCTGAGAAGAACAAGTTTTCAATGATTTTTCTAGCTGTTTCCTCATCTGGTGGATCAGCATTTCTCAACTGACGATAGATATACTCCACAGCCTCTTTTTCAGAGTTAGTAGGGTCTTTTTGCAATGTATTTTGGATGATAGAGAACTCGTTGCTGTTTTCATTATGCAGCAAAATAGTTTTTACTCCTGAATCAAGAATCAAATCCAAATGTTCTTTTTCCAACACTGTTTCTCTATCAAGGATAATTTCATTTCTCTCAATAGAAACCACTTCTCCTGTATCTTCATCTACAAAATCCTCAAACCAAGTATTCAACACTCTAGCAGCCAATACTCTCCCTTCTACTTTTTTAAGCGCTGCTTTAGAGACTTTTATTTCTTCTGCCAAGTCAAAAATCTGAAGAATATCCTTATCAGATTCATAACCAATAGCCCTCAGCAAAGTAGTGAAAGGTAATTTTTTCTTACGGTCAATATATGCATACATCACATTATTGATATCCGTAGTAAATTCCATCCAAGACCCTTTAAATGGGATAATTCTTGAATAGTAAAGTTTAGTTCCGTTAGCATGGTAAGTCTGCCCAAAGAACACCCCTGGCGAACGGTGAAGCTGTGTAACAACTACCCTTTCCGCTCCGTTGATAATGAACGACCCAGAAGGTGTCATATACGGAACCGGCCCCAAATACACATCTTGAATAACGGTTTCAAAATCCTCATGCTCTGGATCTGTACAATATAATTTAAGCCTTGCTTTTAGTGGAACGCTATATGTAAGTCCTCTCTCGATACATTCATCGATAGAATAACGAGGAGAATCTATCATATAATCTAAAAATTCCAAAACAAATTGGTTTCTAGAATCTGTAATTGGGAAATTTTCCTGAAAAGTCTTATATAGACCTTCCTTTTTTCTGTCCTCAGGCAATGTATCCAGCTGGAAAAACTCTTTGAATGATTCCACCTGAATATCCAAGAAATCAGGAACTTCTACTCCTCTTGCAGAAGCAAAATTAATCCTTTGATTTCCCTGAGTGTCTTTCATCGTTTTTGATTTGCTCATAAAAAACTCTAAGAATGTTAGTAAAATATTTTGTTCACAGAAAAATATCAGAAAAAACTAAATCAAGAAATGATGACGATGTAAAGATTTTGTATCCACGCTATCAGAAACCTCCTTCCCATCACCATCCTAAAAATCAGCCTTTTCTAACTGCAACACTGGTATATCTTTTCACAGCGTAGTGCAAAATATTTTTCCCATCCCGCCATTTTTCAGTTATACACATGCACAAAATACGAAATCCCCTATACAACAATGTATAAGAGCTGTTCAATTTTTATGCATGTCTATAAATTTTCCAATAGCGTAAAATGGTCTGCAAATATAATTTATTTTCGGGAAATATTTGGTAAAAATTCAAGTTAATTTTAGTTAAATTTATAACTAATTGATAGTCAGTATTTATTATACTTAAAATAAAATCATAGATTTATGAGAAAATTCACATAGAAAAAAGAGATTTTTTAAACAAAAAATTGTACTTTTGCACTTTAAAAATTTTCAGGAAAATGAATGTTACGAGAACTAACCACGATGATGTAAGTGCTTTACTTACAATTACACTGAATAAATCAGATTACAAGGAAAAAGTAGATGATGCACTAAACTCTTATGCTAAAAGAGCAACTATACCTGGCTTCAGAAAAGGGAAAGCGCCTATGAGCCTTATCAAAAAACAATACGAAGAAGCTGTTACACTAGAAGAAATCAACAGAAAGATTTCTGAGTCTTTGGACAAATATGTTGCTGATAACAACATAAGACTTCTAGGACAGCCTATTCCACAGGATACACAGGCATTAGATTTCAATGCTGAGGAGGTTTCTGTAAGTTTTGAAATTGGTTTCGAGCCAGAATTTGAAATTGATTTATCTAAATACGCTGCTGAATACTACGAAGTAGAAGCTACTGACAAAGAAGTAATGAAGAGTGTAGGGAATATGCAAAAAAGATTTGCAGAAAAAGTTGTTAAAGACAAAGCAACTAAAAATTCTCACATCAACTTTGAAGTTACTGAAATCGTGGAAGGTGATGCAAAACCTGTACACAAGCCTAAATATCTTTCTGCAACAGAAGAAAATACTGCTATTTTCCCTATCCTAAAAGGACTAAAAGTAGGTGAAACTAAAGAAATCTCCGCAGAAGAATTAAAAGCAAACGATAACGAACTTGCGAGAGAGCTAGGTTTCCATGATATAGAAATCACACATTTAGGAAATGAAAAATTCCAAGTAAAAGTTCAGGAAATCTTTGAATTAAAAGACGCTGAGCTTAACCAAGAATTATTCGATAAAGTTTACGGAAAAGATGTAATCAAATCTGAAGAAGAACTAAAAGCAAGAGTAAAATCTGAATTAGATGATTTCTTCAAACAAAATTCTGAAGCTGTATTCGTAAGCAAAGTTTTAGAGCAAATCTACAAAGAAGATTTCCTAAAAATCCCAGAAGCATTCCTAGTAAAATGGGTAATGTATTCTAATCCAGAAATCACTGAAGAAGAAAGAGCTAAACAAATCATAGAAAACGAGAAATCTGCTCTAATCGCTCAGATGGTAGAAAACAAACTAAGAGTTTCTAATAATATTCAGTATGATTTCGAGGAAGTATTGGAGCATGCTAAACTTTCTTTCAGAAATCAGCTGATGTCTCACGGAGTGCACCACATCGGTGACCAAGAGCTACACAGATATGTATTAGAAATGCTGAGAGACAGAGAGCAAATGAGAAGATATTCTTCTGAAGTTCTTTTAATCAAAATCAGAAGTGTAGTTTTAGAAAAAGCTAAAAAAACAGAAAAGAAAATCTCTTATGACGAGTTCATGAAAGAAATTCAAACTAAATCTAAAAAAGAAGATTAATAAATCTAACTAAAAAATGCGGTTCTTTTCGAGACCGCATTTTTTATAATTTTAAAATAAACCCACATGCCGAGACCAACCTCTAAATCTGAACTTCTCCAGCTGAGCCAAGAGAATTTCATAAACTTGATGGATTTTGTTTCTGCTCAGGAAAATACCAACAAAGAATTTAGTGGAAATACCATGAATAGAAATATTCGTGATGTTTTAGGGCATCTCCACCACTGGCATAAAATGTTTCTAAATTGGTACAAAATAGGAATGCAAGGCGAAAAACCTGCCATTCCCAAAGAAGGCTACACCTTTGCTGATACACCGAAACTCAACCGAGAAATTTGGGAAAGTTGTCAAAATATTTCACTTGATGAAGCCCTTATTTTATTCCAAAAATCATTTGAAAAAGTGTTTTCCATCATAGAAAAACATACCGATGAAGAGCTTTTCACCAAGAAAAAATACAAATGGACAGGTTCTACTTCGCTAGGGTCTTACCTTATTTCAGCAACTTCCAGCCATTATGACTGGGCTTTAAAACTAATGAAAAAGGGATTAAAATAGTTTATCTTTAATGTAACAAAAAAAGCCTATTCAATAATAGGCTTTTTATTTTATTTATAAGGATTCTTCCAGAAAGGTATGTCTCCATTTCGTAATAAATCCCCATATAGTCTTATTACTATATCTACATAACCTTTGTTGTCTGGTCCTCCTCTATAGGTCATATTACTATCGTGACTAAAGTCCAGCACATGACCAAATTCATGAGACCAACATTCAAGAGCCCAATGGCTAAGCTGACTATAATAATCATCATATTTCAAGAAACGCTGGTGTATACCAAAAACATTTCCTCCGCCTAATCCTTCTACCCCAGTAGTTACTCCAAAAACTTGGTGTGGAACAGAAAACATCTTATTATAAACAGCCTCTCTATTTATAGGTTTTTTACCATTATCATAGAGTACATGTGGGAAATCCATAAATCTAGTTCTAAATTTCTCACTACTATATAGATAAGCCATATTAGCAATTATAGGTAAATATTGGCGAATATGCTCAGCTGTCGTTGTTCCCCAGTTCCCTGTACCAAATTTACCAAAACTAATAAATGTTTTATGTTTTATAGTTTTCATTCTTTGGAACAAGAAATTATCAGGAACATCTACACTCAGCGTGTAATCATCTGTTTTAAGGTCTGATGCTGCATAAGACTCTGCATTTCCATCCGCATCCTCAAAGCGAAGGCTTCCACCATCAAAAGGAAGGTCTATTTCCACTTCTGATAAAGCCGCAAGTTCTTCTAATACAAGAATTTTCACTGGTGCAGCAGTATTAGCATTCTTAAAATATATCTCTACATCATTAAATTTACGAGGCAAGAAATTACGAATTCTGAATTTATTTTTATCAATCTTGCCTACCTGAACCATCGCATTCAGATGAAAACCTCTTTGGTTACCATCAAAAAGAACGCTCTCTGGCTCATCATCCTGAAACATGATTTTTTGTTTCTGTGCTATGTCTGCTGCGCTGATTGTTTTGGTAGACAATGGCTCTTCCTCCACTACCCCTATACTATACCAGCCCTCTTTTCCATTCACAACAGTATAAATCTCCAAACGATTTTTAGTCGTGTTGTAGATCATCGTTCCGAGCTTTACCTCAGTAAATGTTTTTCTTTCTTTGGTTGTGAAATTAGGAAAAGACACCCCCTGTGCGTAGCCTTCTGGCATCTCATCCAGAGGTTTTTCCTTGATATCTAGTGTTGCTTCTGGAGCATCTGTATTTATTCCTACTCTACCCTGTTGTCCATAGGAAATGATTGATAAAAAAAGTAATAAAGAATAGATTTTTTGCATATATTTTATTTTTCAAAACCGGTGGCAAAGGTACGAAATAATAATATTCTATCAATAAAAAATAATCAATCATAATGATTGATTATTTTTATAAATATTTTCCAAAAAGTTTTTATTTAAAATCCTTAGCGCTTTCTTGTCCATTGCTTCTGTTCTATCTTTGTTCTAAACCACAGCATACTGCTTCCCCGAAAGGGCTTTAATATAACCTAATAATTCTAAATCTAGTAAAATCGGCAGCAATTTGAAAGGTGGCATTTCTAGTTTTATACTGAGGTCATCCAGCGAGATAGGAGAATTTTCTGCTATGAGCTGGTAGGCTGGTTTCAGCCTTTCTTCCACCTCTATTTCTTTTGGTTCAAATAGCTGTGGCTGCTTCACAGATGGATAATTGTCGCCCAGTTCATCCAAAACATCTTGGAATGAAGCCAAAATTTTTGCTTTATTTTGGGCAATGATCATATTACATCCCTGACTGTATTTATCCCCAAAACGCCCTGGCAGCGCCAAAACTTCTCTGTTATACTGATTGGCGTAGCTCACCGTACTCATAGAACCGCCCCCAAAAGCAGTTTCCACCACAATGGTAAATTGGGAAATCCCCGCTACTACCCTATTTCTCTGCAAAAAATGTTCTCGGTCTGGCTTTTCGCTGGAATTAAATTCTGACAACAGCGCTCCTCCGTTTTCCAAAATATCTTTTGACATTTTCTCGTGAACTGCTGGATAAATCATATGCAGACCATGAGCCAAAACTCCCACCGTAGGAATATTATGATTAAGAGCCTGCTGGTGGGCATATCCATCCGTTCCCAAAGCCAAACCACTCACTATCAGCACATTTTTATCCCTTAAAACCTCGGAAAGTTCTTCTATGAATTTCTTTCCGTAAGCGGTCATTTTACGAGTTCCGACTATGCTTATCAATTTTAAATTTTCATTAAAATCTCCCTTTTGATAAAGTACAGCGGGAGCATCTGGACACTCTGACAATAGCTGTGGAAGCTGGTTCTGATGCCTCAGCCTGACTTTAATATTATTTTTTTCGCAAAAAAGCAGTTCTTTTTCCGCAAATTTCAGAAAAGTATCATCGCCGATTCCTTTTGAAATCTGTGTCCCGATGCCAGAAATTTCCTGCAAAACAGATTTGGAAAGCTTCCATGTTTCTTTGGCTGAACCTGTTACAGAGACCAGTTTCATAAAATTGACATCGCCCACCAAGGGACATGCCCTCAGCGCAATAGAATACAATATTTCTTCCGAATCTGTCACTATTTTCATTTATGAAATTACACCGCTTCCCAGCAGCTCTTCGCCCTGATACCAAGCTGCGAACTGCCCTTCTGCAATCGCCGACTGCGGATTTTCAAACTCTATGAAAAATCCGTCTTTGTACTGATAAAGCACCGCATCTTCCAAAGGCTGGCGGTATCTTATCCTTGCTTTTACATTCATGGATTCTCCGTTTTTCAGCCTTAAATCTTCACGAATCCAATGCACCTCATCATTATTGATTTTCAATGCTTTTCGGTAAAGCCCAGGGAAATTTTTGCCCTCGCCCACGAAAAGAATATTATTCTCCATATCACGGTCAATAATGAAGCAGGATTCCTTATGTCCGCCTATTCCTAAGCCTTTACTCTGTCCTATGGTAAAAAACTGAGCGCCTTGGTGCTTTCCGATGACTTTTCCGTCTTCTTTTTGGTATTTTATTTTCTTTGAGAGATATTTTAATTCATCAAGTTTGGTTTCAAAAATAAGCATTCCTTTATGAAACTCTTTGTAATCGCTGAAAATCTCCACGATTTCGCCTTCTTTCGGAATTAGCTGCTGCTGCAGAAATGTCGGCAGGCTCACTTTCCCTATGAAACAAAGTCCCTGAGAGTCCTTTTTATCAGCAGTTACCAGTCCTATTTCTCTTGCGATTTCTCTCACTTCGGGTTTGGTCAGTTCTCCTATCGGAAATAGGGCTTTTGATAATTGATTTTGATTTAATTGACACAAAAAATAGCTTTGGTCTTTATTATTGTCCTTTCCCGCGAGAAGCTGATAGATTTCCTTCCCTCTCTCATCCACGAAAGAGGAAACTCTGGCGTAATGCCCCGTTGCCACCTTGTCAGCCCCCAAAGACAAAGCCGTCTGAAGAAAAACATCGAATTTCACTTCTCTATTACAGAGAATATCTGGATTGGGCGTTCTTCCTTTTTCGTATTCGGCGAACATGTAATCTACGATTCTTTCCTTGTAAAGTTCGCTCATGTCTATCACCTGAAAAGGAATACCCAGCTTCTGCGCCACCAGAAGGGCATCATTACTATCCTCTACCCATGGGCATTCGTCCTCCAAAGTCACCGAAGCATCATTCCAGTTTCTCATGAAAAGCCCGATGACCTCGTGCCCTTGTTGTTTCAACAGGTAGGCGGCAACACTGCTGTCTACGCCTCCTGAAAGTCCTACGACTATTCTCATATGCTAAAATCCCTAAAACCTCTGAAAAACGAGGAAATACGATAGGGTATCGTTTTTATTAAACCATCTAAAAACACAACAAATACCAAGAAAAAACATCTGTATTTGTCATTTTTGGAGGCAAATTTAAATGATTTTATCTGATAAAAAAAATCCTCAAATTTCACTTTGAGGATTTAGTATTTCTGTTTTTATTCTGAATTTTGGAGAGTTAATTAGGTTTACTGATTATATTTAAATTATTAGAATCATAGCTTATTTTATGGTTTCATAATAGTATTTTGCTCCTTTTCCATTTTTTGTTTTCACTATGGTTCTTATTGTAGGGTCTTTGCTACTTATTGTAATATCCCAATCATAACCTTTTGTTTTAGACTTTACTTGTTTTAGTTCATTCCCTTCTTCATCCCTAATATAAAGTATATTACCAAGAATAGTATCGGGAGAAAAATATTTTATATTTACCTTTATACTGTCTTTATTTTTTTCCATTATCTTTTTTTCAAAAAAATGGCTATCATTTTTTTTAATGGTTTGATTATTTACATCTATTACTATTCTTTGGTTTTCAATTTCAATTTTTCCCTCATTAATGAATTCTAACATAAGTTCAGCCTTCCCTTCTTTTGTATAAAATATCCACCAGCCTCTTCTGTATTTTTTATCATTTATTATATTGACCCCTCCTTCATATTCTAATTTCCTATTTGTATAATAGGCTTTTTCTATATAGTAATTTTGATTATCTTCTGACCAAATTAACTTTGTTTCAATTTTAGGTTTTCCACTAGGATAGTAGTCTTTAATTTCGGATATAATACCTTTTTTATACTTTACTTTGTAGGATATATTTCCATTTTTTGTAAAGTTTGTTGCTTGAACTAGACTATCATTTCTGTATACAAGCTCTTGAACTATATTTCCATCTTCCCTCTTTTCCACTCTGTCTTTCGGTTTTTTACAACTTAGTAATAGAC
>CAUQOP010000023.1:0-8809 GCA_963519505.1 uncultured Flavobacteriaceae bacterium
AAGTGGAAAGCATAACAACTGGTCGCTCTCTACCAATACAGGCGAAAACCTGCTGAGCCCAGGGAAAAATCCGAAAAAAAATCTTCAGTTTTTAACCTTTTTTGTAAATGTGATTAAGGCGGTGAATGAATATGCAGACCTTCTTCGTGCAGGGATTGCCACTGCGGGGAATGACTATCGTCTGGGAGCCAATGAGGCGCCGCCAGCGATTATTTCTGTGTTTATCGGTTCTCAGCTTTATGGAGTTTTGGAAGAATTGGAAAAAGTGAGCGAGGGGAAACTCAGCGCTGATGAAAAATATGATTTAAAACTAAATGTAGTCGGCAAAATCCCTGAAATTCTGCTCGATAACACAGATAGAAACCGAACTTCGCCGTTTGCTTTCACTGGGAATAAATTTGAGATACGAGCAGTCGGTTCTTCGGCGAACTGTGCAGAGGCGATGACCATCATGAATTCCATCATGGCAAAACAGCTTCATGTCTTTAAAAAGGAAGTGGATGCTTTGATAGAAGAAAAAGGATTGAAAAAAGATGAGGCTATTTTTAATGTACTGAGAGAATACATCAAGCAGTCTAAAAATATAATGTTCGAAGGGGACGGCTATTCCGAAGACTGGGTAAAGGAAGCCAAAAAACGAGGACTCAGCAACCTGAAAACCACGCCAGAGGCTTTGAAAAGAGAATTAGACCCGAAATTCATCAACATGTATGAAGAAATGGGAATCTACACTCAGCGTGAAATAGAAGCAAGAAACGAAATCAAGTTAGAGAAATACAGCAATATCGTAGGAATAGAGGCGAAAGTGCTGGCAGATGTGGCAAGAAACCACATCATTCCATCGGCGTTGAAATATCAGAACAGGCTGATAGACAATGTGAAAGGTCTGAAAGAAATTTATGGCGAAAAAGACTTTAAGCCTTTGGCGAAAGAGCAGATGAATCTGATAGAGAGAATTTCTCACAATGTCCACCAGATAAAAATAGGCGTGGATGAACTTTTGGAAGCCAAACAAAAAGCCCAATCTATAAAGGATAATCAAAAACAAGCAGAAGCATTTTGTCAGGAAGTGAAGCCGCTTTTCTCAAAAATACGAGAAGCATCAGACGCATTAGAAATGATGGTGGATGATGAGCTTTGGCCGATGACCAAATACCGCGAACTGCTCTTTACGAAATAAACAAACGCTCAGTGCAAGATTTTGTGCTGAGTTTTTTTAATAAAGATATAAAAACATGAATCAGAGAGAAAAACAATTACAATTTCATAAAAATTTAGCGACGGGACTTCTTGTCTTGATGTTTGTCATCTACATAAGTATGGTGTTTTTGCAGAAAAAATATCCCGAAATGTCCTTTATAGGCTATGTGAAGGCTTTTTCCGAGGCTGCTATGGTGGGAGCTCTTGCCGACTGGTTTGCGGTAACGGCATTATTCCAAAAGCCAATGGGACTGCCCATTCCACACACTAATTTGATAGAAGAACGAAAGGCGGATATTGGGAATAATTTGGGAGGATTTGTTGTGGAGAATTTTTTAAAACCAAAGCAGATCCGTTCTCATATTGAGAATATTAAGGTGTCTAAATATATGGTAGAATGGCTTTCTAAAGAGACCACTCCTGAAAAAATAGAAAACATCATAAAGGGAATGTCTCTCAATGTGAGAGCCAGTCAGGTGCTTGTGGAGTTTTTGGATAAGGGAAAACATCAGGAATTATTTAGCCAGCTTTTCCAGAAAATAGAAGTTTATATTTCTGAAAACCAAAATGTGGTTCGGAGAGAAATAGATAATCAGTTTCCGCCGCTTATTCCATCTTTCATCAGAGAAGCGATTTCGCAAAAAGTGGTGGATGGTCTGCAGGAATTTGTAATGAAAATTACCAGAGACGAGGCGCATTCTGTAAGGCGGGAAATGACAGCGCAGCTCTATGATTTTTCTGAAAAACTGAATTCTTCTGAATGGGAAAATAAAATCACAAAACTCTTGAAAGATAATGTAAATAAGCAGATTAGTGAATTTAAAACCAATGAAGAGTTTCAGAAAAAGCTGGATGTTTGGTTTCAGAAGACGGCTTATAGATTTGCATTGAGAAATAAGGTGAGAATAGGAGATTTTATCAGTGATACGGTCAAAAACTGGGAAGGAAAGGAGCTGAGCCAAAAATTGGAAATGGAAGTAGGAAAAGACTTACAGTTTATCCGAATCAATGGAACTTTGGTAGGAGGTATGGTAGGTCTGGTGATCTATGCTCTTACACAGCTTTTATAGAAAAAACAAATCGGATATCCTTGGATATCCGATTTCGTCTAAAATAAATAAAATATAATGAAAAAACTAAAACTACTTTGGTTCTAACACACAGAATGGGATGATAATCTCTTCTAGGGAAATCCCTCCGTGCTGATAGGTGTCTTTATAATAATTCACAAAATGGTTGTAATTTTTAGGGTAAGCAAAGAATAAATTGTTCTTCGCAAAGATATATTTACTGCTCACATTTCCTTTCGGAAGGAATAGTTTTTCAGGATTGGTAATCGCCCAGACATCTTTGTCTTCGTAGGTTAGACTTTTTCCTGTTTTATATCTTATGTTGGTAGAGGTTTCTCTATCACCCACCACTTTGCTTGGTTTTCTTACATAAATCATTCCGTGGTCAGTAGTTATCACTAGCTTGAAACCGTTCTCTGCTGCCAGTTTGATGATTTTGATAAGAGATGAATTTTCAAACCAATTGTATGTTAATGAACGGAATGTTTTATCATCTCTAATTAGCTGATCTACAATAGTATTATCGGTTTTCGCGTGAGAAAGAATGTCTATAAAGTTATAAACAATCACCAATAAATCATTGTTTTTGTGTTGATTAAAATCTTCTAATATTTTTCGCTCAAAATCAGCGTTTAATATCTTAATATATTTTGAACTTTTCCCTTGCAGACCGAGTCTTTTCATTTGGTCTTTTAGGAAATCAAATTCAAATTCATTTTTGTTTCCATCTTCATTGTCATTGAACCACTTGTCTGGAAATCTTTTTTCTATTTCCGAAGGCAGTAGTCCTGCGAAGAAAGAATTTCTAGCATACTGAGTCGCCGTTGGCAAGATACTGTACAGATACTCTTCAGAAGTTTTATTGTAAAACTTAGTGAAAAGTGGTTCTACTACTTTCCATTGGTCATATCTCAGATTATCTATCACCAAAAGAAGAACTTTGTCTTTTTCTACCTCTGGTTTTACTTTTTCCTTGAAAAGGGTGTGGTTCATCAGAGGCTTGTCATTTGAGTTAAGCCAATGTTCGTAGTTGTTTTCTATGAATTTAGCAAATTGGATATTTGCTTCTTCTTTTTGATTTTGAAGTAATTCTGAAAACTCACTATCAAAAACCTTATCAAATTTTATTTCCCAATTCAGGATTTTCTTATAATATTCTGCCCAGTCTTCATAATTATGAAGATTGGAAAGTTCCATGCTCAGATTTCTGAACTCTTGCTGATATTCAGAAATGGTCTGCTGTTCTACTAAAGTATCTTGTTCAAGATTTTTCTTTAATGAAAGTAGAACTTGATTTGGGTTCACTGGTTTTAGAATATAATCTGCAATTTGTGAACCTATGGCCTGCTCCATGATGTGCTCCTCTTCATTTTTCGTTACCATCACTATTTTGATGGAGCTGTCCAAGTTTTTAATCATTGGAATGGCTTCTAAGCCAGATATGCCAGGCATACTTTCGTCAAGAAGAACGAGTGCGAAACTGTTTTCTTCTATCAGTTCCAAGGCCTCGTTCACATTGTTGATAGGAGTAACGCTGTAACCTTTGCTTTCCAAGAAAACAATATGCGGTTTCAGCATTTCTATCTCATCATCTACCCAAAGTATTTTTGACATAATTTTTTCCACTAATTTTCTGTTTTCAAAAGTATGGAGAAAAAATATTAAAATTATACCAACGAAATGTTAATGTTTGGTTAAAGTTTTTTTATAATTTTACACGATAAAATCTTTTTATGGCTAATAAGTTGAAAATCATCAATGATCCCGTTCATGGATTTATAAAAATCCCGTATGAAATTATTTTTGATATCATGGAACATCGCTGTTTCCAGAGATTGAGAAGAATTTCTCAGACGGGACTGCTTAGTTTGATTTTCCCAGGAGCTACTCACACTCGTTTTCATCATGCGATAGGTGCGATGCATTTGATGTTTAATGCATTAGAAATTCTGAAACAAAAAGGCGTGAAAATTTCTACGGAGGAGGAAAAGGGAGCGATGCTGGCTGTCTTGCTTCATGATGTGGGACATGGGCCTTTTTCTCATGCTTTGGAAAATATACTGATGGACAACTGGCATCACGAAAAACTTTCCCTTCTTCTGATGGAGCAGCTGAACGAGGAGTTTTCGGGCGAACTTACGATTGCGATACAGATGTTTCAGGGAAAATATCATCGTAAATTTTTTAATCAATTGATTTCCTCACAGCTCGATGTAGACAGGCTAGATTATCTCAAAAGAGACAGCTTCTACACGGGAGTTTCGGAAGGGAATATCAATACACAACGGATTTTATCAACACTGAATGTCCTTGATGATGAGCTGGTTTTGGATGAAAAAGGAATTTATTCCATTGAGCATTATCTCGTGGCGAGGATGTTCATGTATTGGCAGGTTTATTATCATAAAGCAGCAGTATTGGCAGAAAATTTATTGATAAAAATAATGAACAGAGCTAAAACATTGGTTTCGCAAAATGTGAAAGTAGAAGCTTCTGAAAATCTCAAATATTTCTTGTACAGAGAGAGTTCCACAGAGGCTACAGAGGAAGATATAGCGAGATTTATGGAGCTGGATGATACGGATGTGTTACAGGCTATAAAATCATGGAAAAATCATGATGATTTCGTGCTTTCGTATCTTTGTAAAACGGTAATTAACAGAAAGTTTCCTAAAATTATTTACTCTTCTACGCCTTTTTCGGATGATTTGGTGCAGGAGAAAGTGCAGGAAACTAATTTGCATTTTGGGATAGAAAATGGAGAATTACTCGTGGATAATATTGAAAGAAATCTGCTTCCATATGATAAAACCAAACAGCCTATCTATCTCCTGCGAAATGACATGGAAAAAGTGGCGTTGGAACAGGCAGGAAGTCAGATTTTATCAATGAATATTAATGAAAAAACAACGAGGTATATTTTGTCCTTTCCAAGGGAGATTTCATAATTTTTTATGTTAAAAATATAAACAAATATAAATTTTTATTATACTAATAGGATTTTTCTTATCTTTGCACGATTATGGAGTTTACAGCTGCTGAAATTGCTGGTCTTATCAAAGGAAAAGTAATTGGAGACCAAGGAATAAAAGTTCATGGATTTTCCCCTATAGAAGAGGGAAGGCATGGACATTTGTCTTTTATTGCGAATGAGAAATTTGCACATTTTCTGCATTCTACGGAGAGTTCTGTGCTTATTGTTTCAAAAAATCTTTTGAAAGAAGAAAATTATAAGCCAGTCATCATAGAGGTGGAAGATGCATATCTTGCATTTCAAGTTTTGATGAACCTTTATCAGCAGATGACCGAAAAGAAAAAAGGAATAGAAGCGCAGAGTTTCATCCATGAAACGGTTGTTTTGGGAGAGGATGTTTATGTAGGAGCGTTCACTTATATTTCAGAAAAAGCAGTAATTGGCGATGGTGTTCAGCTTGCTCCACAAGTTTTCATTGGTAAAAATGTGAAAATCGGTAAAAACTCTAAAATAGACAGCGGTGCGAAAATCTATGATGGTTGTATCATTGGCGAAAATTGTGTTGTCCATTCTAATACTGTGGTCGGTGGAGATGGATTTGGTTTTCAGCCTACACCGAATGGGTATGACAAAATCCCACAGCTGGGAAATGTAATCATAGAAAACAATGTAGAAATAGGCTCTAACTGTAGTATTGACAGGGCTACCATAGGTTCTACCATTATAGGAGAAGGAACTAAAATAGACAACCTTATCCAAATCGCACACAATGTGAAAATTGGAAAAAACAATGTGATTGCTGCGCAGGCAGGAATTGCAGGTTCTACTACCATTGGCAATTGGAATATGATTGGTGGTCAAGTGGGAATTGTAGGACATATCAACATAGGAAATCAAGTGAAAATACAAGCACAGAGTGGTGTAAATAAGAATGTAAAAGATGGCGAGGCACTGTACGGAGCGCCAGCAATAGATGCAGGAGATTACCGAAGAAACTATGTGCATTTTAGAAACTTGACAGAAATAGTAAAAAGAATAAATCAATTAGAAAATAACTCAAAAGATAAAACTAATGAGTGATAAACAAAAAACTTTAAAAGGAGAAGTTTCCCTATCAGGAATAGGTCTTCACACAGGAAAAGAAGTAACCCTAACCATTAAACCTGCTAAGGAAAATACAGGGTATGTGTTCGTAAGAACAGACTTAGAGGGAAATCCACAAATAGAAGCGGATGCTAACTATGTGGTTTCTACTGATAGAGGAACGACATTAGAAAAATCAGGAGTTAAAATCTACACATGTGAGCATGTTTTGGCGGCGTTAGTGGGAATGGATGTGGATAATGCTATCTTGGAGATGAATAATGCAGAACCTCCTATTATGGATGGTTCATCCAAGTTTTTTGTAGAAGCTATAGAGAAAGCAGGAGTGGTGGAGCAGGAGCAACCGAGAGAGTATTTTGCTGTTACAGAGGTTGTTAGTTTCACTGACCCGCAGACTGGTTCTGAGATTACCATTATCCCAGCGGATACTTATGAAGTAACTACGATGGTGGATTTTGGGACTAATGTTTTAGGAACTCAGAATGCTGTTCTGAAAAATATTTCTGATTTCAAAAATGAAATTTCTTCTGCTAGAACATTTAGTTTTTTACATGAATTAGAAATGCTTTTGGATGCAGGTCTAATCAAAGGTGGAGATATTTCTAATGCGATTGTTTATGTAGATAAGGAATTAACTCCTGAAACAGCTGAAAAACTTAAAAAAGCTTTTGGAAAAGATGATGTTTCCATTCAGCCAAATGGAGTTTTGAATAACTTGACTTTAAACTATCCAAACGAGGCGGCTCGTCATAAATTATTGGATGTTATCGGTGACTTGGCATTGACAGGAGTAAGATTAAAAGGAAAGGTAATTGCTAATAAACCAGGACATTACATAAATACAGAGTTTGCTAAAAAATTAAATAAAATATACAAAGCTCAAAAGAAGAAAAATGTTCCAAATTTTGATTTGAGTAAAGAGCCTATTTATGATATCAATGGCATTATGAGATTATTGCCGCACAGACCACCATTCTTGTTGATAGACAAGATTTTGGAGCTTTCTGATAATCATATCGTAGGGCTGAAAAATATCACAATGAATGAACCGTTCTTTGTAGGACATTTCCCGAAAGAACCTGTGATGCCAGGAGTTTTACAGATAGAAGCAATGGCACAGATTGGGGGGATTTTGGTGCTGTCAAGTGTCCCAGACCCAGAGAACTATTCTACATATTTTGTGAAAATAGATAATGTTAAATTCAAAAAGAAAGTAATCCCAGGGGATACACTTGTCTTTAAATTAGAGTTGTTAGCTCCTATCCGTAGAGGAATAGTGCATATGCAGGGGTATGGTTATGTGGGTGATAATGTAGTGGTGGAAGCAGAACTAATGGCTCAAGTAGCAAAAACAAAAATAGACTAAATGATTCATCAGCTTACAGCAGTAGACCCAAGAGCGAAAATCGGACAAAATGTTACCGTAGACCCATTTACCACCATAGCAGCGGATGTGGAAATAGGAGAAGGGACATGGATAGGCTCCAATGTTACCATTATGAATGGAGCAAGAATTGGTAAAAACTGCAGAATTTTTCCAGGAACTGTCATCGCTGCGATACCACAAGATTTGAAGTTTGATGGAGAGGAATCACAAGTTATCATTGGTGATAATACGACCATTAGAGAATGTGTAACGGTTAATAGAGGAACCAAGGCTTTAGGATATACTAAAATTGGGAATAATTGTCTAATCATGGCTACATCTCATATCGCTCATGACTGCGTTGTCGGTGATAATGCCATTATAGTAAATGGATGTGCGATAGGTGGACATGTGGAAATAGGCGATTATGCTAACATTGGTGGATTGAGTGCTGTGCATCAGTTCTCTAGAATAGGGAAACATGTAATCACAGCGGGAGGTTCTTTGGTTAGAAAAGATATTCCACCTTATGTCAAAGTAGGAGGAGAACCGCCTGTTTATGCAGGAATCAACTCAGTTGGGCTTAGAAGAAGAGGAATTTCTAATGAGAAGATTTTAGAGCTTCAGTCTATCTATAGAGTGATTTTCCAAATGGGAATGAATGTATCTCAGGCATTGGCATATATAGAAAGAGAAGTGCTGTCTACACCAGAAAGAGATGAAATTGTACAATTTATACAATCATCTCAGAGAGGAATCATCAGAGGTGGTAGTATGAAAAAAGAGGAAGAAGATAATCAAGATTAAAAATAATTAGAATAAAAAATGGCAACAACAGCTGATATTAGAAAAGGACTTTGTATAGAGTTTAACCATGATATTTACAAGGTAATAGAATTCCTTCATGTAAAACCAGGGAAAGGTCCAGCTTTCGTAAGAACAAAATTAAAATCAGTAACAAATGGAAAAGTATTAGACAATACTTTTTCTGCTGGTCATAAAATTGATGAAGTTAAAGTAATTACGCGTAAATTCCAGTATCTTTATGATGATGAGAATGGGTATCATTTAATGAACAATGAAGATTGTTCTCAA
>CAUQOP010000024.1:0-8765 GCA_963519505.1 uncultured Flavobacteriaceae bacterium
TGGAAACCTCAGAGAAAGACGATTTTTTCAGAAGTAGTTTGGTAAGGTCAGAGTTCAGATTTTCACTGATGAATTTTTGTACTTCTGGAGCCGTTATTTTCTGAAAAAAACGCATGTATTATTTGTTTTGAGGCTTTGGATGGTCTAGTGTAGCACTATCCACCACGAGGATGAAGATTTCTTCGTTTTTCCTTTTCATAAAGTAGTTTTCACGGGCGTATTTCTCTTTTTCGTCCTTATTCTGCATAAGTCTTTTGTAGAAAGCCTCGTTTCTTTCAAATTCTCCTTTATAGAAAGCCAGTTGCTCCTCGTATTTGTTGATTTCTTGGTTTAGATTTCTGACCACAAGCCAAGAAGTATTGTCAATGAAAGTCATCCAAAAAACAAACACCGCACCTGTGAAAAAATATCTGTTCAAAAATATCTTTTTCACAAGTTCCATTTTTTTGTTGGTCTTTGGTGTATTATTCTCTGTTTGCATCATTATTAGGAGTTTTTAGCGAGTTTCTCACTACGGTCGAAAGAAAATCTATCGCTACAGTGTTTGGTTTCATGTTTGGAATAATGATATCCGCATGAGATTTGGATGGTTCTATGAATTCATCATGCATTGGCTTTAGGGTAGTTTGGTAACGGTGTAAAACCTCTTCCAAATCCCTTCCTCTCTCTTGGGTGTCCCTGCGGATACGGCGGATAAGCCTTTCGTCATTGTCGGCATGGACAAAAACCTTCAAATCACACTCCTTCAAGAGTTCTTTGCTTGTTAAAACTAAAATTCCCTCTACAATCAATACATCACGAGGTTCTATCACGGTGTAATTTCCTGTTCTGGTATGCGCTACGAATGAATAAATAGGCTGTTCTATACTTTTTCCCTTTTTCAAAGCACGGACATGTTTCACCAATAAATCAAAGTCAATGGATTTAGGGTGGTCATAGTTCAGACTTTCTCTTTCCTGAAGCGAAAGATGGGAATTATCATGATAATAATTGTCCTGCGAGAGAACATTAACTTTCTCAGGGTCAAGGCTTTTTAGAATTTTAGAAACTACAGTAGTTTTTCCAGAGCCAGTTCCTCCAGCGATACCGATAACAAGCATAAAAATTTATTTTGGCAAAGATAATAAAAATATGCTTTTTCTACCGAAGAGGATTTGGTTTAAAAAAAAGTTTTAAGATTTATTGCTTCTCGTTTTTCTTCTTTTCCAATAAATAATATGCCATAAAAGCATCATCATCAGATATAGAAGAATTGATTTCATCATTTGTTTTAAGAGCAATAGAAATAAATCCAATCATCATAGCAACTAAGACTAAAACTATACCTATCATAATCATATGAGCAGGAAAGAAAAAAAATCCTAAAATGAGAGCTGCTCCAAAAGCGATTTTTGATGTTTTCATTTTTAAACCCAATTACATAGCAAAGATAGTAATATTTTGATTAAAATTCCACCATCACAGGGCAGTGGTCAGAGTGTACGGCTTCTTTTAGGATGACAGCTCTTTTTAGCTGGTTTTCCATCGATTGGCTCACGAAATTATAATCCAATCTCCAGCCCTTGTTACTCGCTCTGGCATTTGCTCGGTAGCTCCACCATGAGTATTGGTTCGGCTCTTGGTTGAAATATCGGAAACTGTCTATCAGTCCGCATTCATCGATGAATTTGCTGAGCCATTCGCGTTCGATAGGCAGGAAACCAGAAGTGTTGGCAAGTCGAATAGGGTCATGGATGTCTATCGCCTGATGACAGATATTAAAATCGCCAGAAATGATGAGGTTTGGGATTTTCTTTTTTAATTCTTTGATGTAGTCTAGGAAATCATAGCAAAACTGCATTTTGAAATCCAATCGGTCAATATTCGTGGCAGACGGCACATAAACCGAAATCACGGAAAAACCTTCAAAATCAGCTCTGATGATTCTCCCTTCGGCGTCTATATGCTCTAAACCGCATCCGTATTCTATGTGTTTGGGTTCATGTTTGGTGACGATTCCCACGCCGCTGTATCCTTTCTTTTCGGCTGAATACCAGTAACTTTGGTAGCCGAGTTCTGCAAAACTGATTTGGTCAATCTGCTCGGGCTGGGCTTTGCTTTCTTGGATGCACAAAATATCAGGATTTGCTGATTTTAGCCAAGATAAAAAATCTTTTCCAAAGGCAGCGCGGATGCCGTTTACATTATAACTGATGAGTTTCATTTGTTTAGAATTAAAGTTTAAAAATAAAATAATTTTTTATTGTTGATTAAAATTTATCGTTTTTTCATCATCATTAGGAAAATCACAGGAATTCCGAATAGCGAACTGATGATATTGAGAGGCATTTGCCAGATTTCGGAAATAATGGAGAAAAGCTCCATTATTAGGGCGCCGATGAGGATGTTGAGAATCCACTGATGCCATAGCTGGGCAGGATTCCAAATCATTCTACAAAAATGCGGAACAATCACACCGATGAACAAAATAGGTCCTAAAAACGCTGTAACAGAGGCTGATAGCAGAGATGAGGCGATGATGATGGTAAATTTCAGCTGGGTAAGATTTACTCCGAAAGTTCTGGCGTAGTCCTCTCCAAGGCTCATCCCAATCAGTGGTTTTATGGCTGTGAAAGTGATGATTAGACCTAATGAAACAAGGACAGCTAATACCAAGTTTTGTGAAAAACTAACTTGGTTATTCCCGCCGAAAGACCATAGAATGTAGCTTTTCAGGGATTCGTTTTCAGCATAAAATTGTAAAATACTGATGACAGCTCCAGCCAGAGCAGACACCAAAAATCCAAAAATAATGATGTAAGAAGAATCCTTAAAATTTTTAGAAAAAATCAATAAAAAAATCAGCAGAATAACACTTCCAGAGATAGCGAAAATACTGATTAGGCTATGCTGGAGAAATTCAGGAATGATGAAATCTTTTGAGGCTAAAATGTAGAAAGCCACAGACAAACTTGCCGCGGAAGAAATTCCCAATACAGAAGGCCCAGCCAATGGATTTTTAAAGTATTCTTGCAGCAGAAATCCGCTTGTAGGAATAGAGATTCCTGCCAGCAGCACGGCCAGAGTTCTATTCGCTCTTATGCTTATTATTTCCTGATGAAAATTTTCTTGGCTCCAAAAATCAGAAAAACTCAGGTCGGAAAATCCAGTGTTAAGATTGACGACCAATGAAACCAATATTAAGCATAATAATACAGCGCAAAGAATCAAAAAATTTCTAAACATTCTGAAAAGAAAAACTGAAAAATAAGAAATGGCCTCAAGGTAGTTTTTACTTTTGAGACCATTGTCCATTAGATTTTTACAATGTTATTTCAAAGAATTGATTTTCTCTGTAAGAGCTTCTTTGGATGGAAAAGCTCCCATTATTTCTTCTCGTTTTTCTCCTTTTGTAATCAGGGTAAAAGGAATGGCATCACCTCTCCATGTTTCGAAGTTTTTGCTGAAAAAATCTTGGGAAAGGTTTCCAAAATTGAATAAAATTATATTATTTCCTAATCCGGATTTTTCCGCAAAATCAGCAACTTTAGTCCAATTCTGTGGCTCGTCTAAATTTATGAAGGTGAATTTCACTTTCTCATTTTTCATTTCCTTTATTTTCTCCTGAAAATGAGGCATTTCATCCATACAAGGTCTGCACCAAGTAGCAAAAAAGTTGGTAACATAGAGAGTGTCATTTTTCTTAGTCGCAAAAACCTCAGAAATTTGTTCTTGGCTCATTTCTTTGAGCAGGGTAGAGGTTTGAGGTTCTTGTTTTTCAGTGGTTTCTACGGTTTGGGTTTCTTCTGTTTGGATGTTCGTTTCCTCTTTTTTGTTGCAGCTTACTAAAGCTAAAACTGTTAATGCAGCGATGATTTTTTTCATTCGAAAAATTATTTTATTAAATTATTATTTGTAATAAATCCCTAAAAATCCAAAACTATCAATTTTTAGCATTCTTATTCATAGATTTAGAAAAGAATTAATTAAATTTGCCTTAGACTTCTTGGGCTAAATTTATAGCTTGGCAAAGTTAAATAAAAAAAGAAGTAGCAGCCAAACACAAAAAATTAAATAAAAGTTAAAAAACGCTATACATTGAGGAGGTTAGGCAATATTTTGAAAATATCTATTGTTATGATAGAAATGATGGTGCTGCTCATGTTCTGGGCGAATGTATGGGTTTTTCATTTGACTAATGGAAGAACATTCAGCCAAGTGAGCAAGGTGCCTCCTCGGACATGTGCTTTGGTTTTGGGAACTTCTCCAAAGATGAAATCTGGAAAGGCAAATCCTTATTTCATCTCTAGAATGAAGGCAGCGGCGACTCTGTATCACCATGGGAAGATAAAAAAAATTATCGTAAGTGGAGAGAAAAGCCCTTATTATAACGAGCCAGAGGCGATGAAGAGTTATTTGGTTGGTTATGAAGGAGTTCCAGAAAATGTGATAACGGAGGATTTTGAAGGATTTAGTACACGGGAGAGTATTCTTCGGTGTAAAAATATTTTTAATGAGTCTAATGTGATTATCGTATCTCAGGGGTATCACAACCTCAGAGCTTTGTTTTTTGCGAGAAATCACGGGATGAATGCTTTGGGATTTGATGCGCGAGATGTGACAAAATATGAGAGTTTTTACAGAAATCATATGCGGGAAGTTTTGGCGAGAGTTCAGGCGGCAGTGTATTATTTCTTAAAAATTTCATAAATTTGCCCATTACCTAAGAATTAAATCCAAAAAGGAGTTGATTCTTAAATGATAAAAATAATGAAAAAGATAAAAAATAACCCTAAAATAATGCGTGCATGGGCGGTGTATGACTGGGCGAACTCAGTTTATTCCCTAGTGATTACATCTACCATTTTTCCTATTTATTATTCTATTCTAACGACGGCTTATGAGAAGAATGAATTTGTAGAAGAAACAGGAAAATGGATAAAAGTGCCTGTGCGAAATATGATTTCGTTTTTTGGAAAGCAGTATGAACCAGATGCAGTCTATGGATATTCTTTGACATTATCTTTCTTTATAGTGGTTATCCTTACGCCTATTTTGTCTTCTTTGGCGGATATTATCGGGAATAAAAAATCTTTTTTACAGTTTTTCTGTTACCTTGGTGCGACATCTTGTATGGGATTGGCGCTTTTTGTGAATATGAAAACGGTGTATTTAGGTTTGCTTTTCAGCGTTACCGCGAGTATTGGTTTTTGGGGAAGTTTGGTTTTTTATAATTCATTTTTGCCCGATATTGCTACGAAAGATAAGCAAGATGCATTGTCTGCAAAGGGCTATGTCTATGGGTATATAGGCTCTGTGGTGCTGGTGATTATCTGCTTGATACTCATTCAGGTGGTAGCGCAGAATGCTAAGCAGGCGCTGCTTTATACAAGAGTGAGTTTCTTATTGACAGGGGCTTGGTGGTTTGGTTTTTCGCAATATACATTTAAACATCTGCCGAAATTTGGCGAGGTTAAAGACCAGCTGCCAAAGGATTTGGTATTGTTGAATTTTAAAAATATTTTTAAATCTCACGAAGAGCATGGAGGATGGTTTCAGGTAGTAAAAGGTAATATCAAATTCTACATAGAAATAGTAAAAGAGAGTTTCAGAGAACTTTATAAAATAGGAAAGGAACTCTTTAAAACGCCGAATCTAAAGTATTTCTTGTCAAGTTTCTTTTTCTATAGTGTAGGAATGCAGACAATTTTCCTAATGGCAACTTTATTTGGGAAAAGTGAAATAAACTTAGAAGAAGGAAAACTGATAGCAACTCTGTTAATCATTCAAATAGAAGCAATTATCGGAGCGGTTATATTTTCAAGGTTGTCTAAAAAAATAGGAAATAAAAATGTAATCAGTATCACGGTTTTCCTTTGGATAGTGGTCTGTGTGTGGGCATATGCTCTTAATAAAGCCAATCCTAATGTAGAGTACCATTTCTATGCTGTTGCAGGTTTGGTGGGACTTGTGATGGGAGGGTTACAGGCGATGTCCCGTTCTACTTATAGTAGGCTTTTGCCAGAGAATAGTATGGATAATACCACATTTTTTAGTTTTTATGATGTATTAGAAAAAATAGCCATAATGATGGGAACGCTCATATTTTCATTTATTATTGATAAATATGATGTGATAAAGAACTGTTTTGCTCAGGTGGATATAGTATTGCCATCAGCGGCAGGAATGCGTTTTGCGGCTTTCTTCATGGGTGTGTTTTTCCTATTAGGTTTGATTTTAATAAGATTTGTTAAAATTAAGGTAATGGGCGATAAGGAAGTGTTGTAGCAGCCTTAAAATAGAGTTTCTACTTTATAAAAGAATAAGCTAATGAAAAAAACTTTATCCAAGATAATTAATAAAATATATGATGGGGATAATAATATAGATATATCTGAAATGAGATACCTTCCACGGTGGGGCGTTTTATTTATAGATGTTTGTATTTTGTTGTTTTCATTGTTGGTTATAGAGCAGATAGGTGTCTATTTTACAGGGACAATGGATTTTTATAAAAAATGTTCTCTCATTGTAGGGGTAAATGTGTTTTTTATGATTATTTTCCGTACTTATTCGGGGATTGTCAGGCATTCTACTTTTATAGATCTTTCTAAAATATTTCTATCCATAGTATACACTATATTTGTTTTGGTTATTCTTAATGTAGTAGTGTATTGGAGAATGGATTACAAGCTGTTCAAGACTTCATTATTGCTTGTTTATGCGGGAGTTTCCTTTGTGTTATTGTTTATTTACCGACTTTTTGTAAAGGAATTCTTTAACTTCATAAGAGAATATAGAAAGAATTTCCAGAAGAAAAGAATTTTGGTTTTGGGAATAGATGAGGTTTCTATTTCTTTGGCGAAAATAATAGCCGATAACTCTTCTATTCCATATCATTTGGTTGGTTTTATTACGGAGAGAACGGATTCTAAACAGGCAAGTTTACTCAATAAAAAAATCTATACTAAAAATGATATAGATGAATATCAGAAAACGCTCGATATAGACGGAGTTCTTATCAACCGAAACGGACTGACGAAGGAAGCGATACAGGAATGGGTGAATTTCTTCTTGGAGAAAGGTATCCAGATGTATAAAGCGCCTGTTTTAGAGGAGATAAGAGAAGGAGGAGATTATTTCAAAATACAAAATATTCAGATAGAGGATTTGCTCAATAGAAAGCCTATCAGCATAGAAAATGAGGAAGTCAAAAACAGGCATTATAACAAAAATGTCTTGATAACGGGAGGTGCAGGCTCTATCGGAAGTGAAATCGTAAGGCAGGTAGCAATGTCAGACCCTGCTTTGGTGGTGGTTTTAGACCAAGCAGAAACACCGCTGTATGCCATAGAACTAGAATTAAAGGAAAGTTTTCCGAATGTTAATTTTAAATTTGTTTTAGCGGATATTTCTAATATCAATAGGCTCGAAAGTGTGTTTGAAGAATACAAGTTTTCTGTGGTCTATCATGCCGCAGCCTATAAGCATGTTCCATTGGTGGAAGAAAATCCACACGAGGGAGTTTTAGTGAATATTCAAGGAAGTAAAAACCTGGCTCTTCTCGCAAGTAAATACAAAGTGGATACCTTTGTGATGGTCTCTACGGATAAGGCGGTAAATCCTACTAATGTAATGGGAGCCTCTAAAAGAGCAGCTGAATTGTTCGTTCAAGCGCTTCAAAATCAACCAGGAAATACGACTAAGTTTGTGACCACTCGTTTCGGAAATGTTTTGGGGTCTAATGGTTCGGTTATTCCATATTTCAAAAAACAGATAGAAAAAGGCGGACCGATTACGATTACCCACCCAGATATTGTGAGATACTTTATGACCATTCCAGAGGCGTGTGAGCTGGTTCTTCAGGCTGGAACTATGGGTGTAGGAGGAGAGATTTTTGTCTTCGATATGGGAGAGCCTGTGAAAATAGTAGATTTGGCAGAGAGAATGATAAGGTTGTCTGGTTTTGAGCCAAATATAGACATTAAAATAGTATATACAGGGCTTCGTCCAGGGGAAAAACTTTATGAAGAACTGCTCAGTGATGGAACGAAAACACTGCCGACGCATCACGAGAAAATAATGATTTCCAAGGATGAAACTATGGAATTTGAGAAAATAAATGCATTAACCCAAAAAATATACGATCTAGCCAAGGAAAGCAACAAGATAGAAGTGGTTAGAACTTTGAAGGAAATAGTGAAAGAGTTTAAGAGTAATAATTCTGTTTACCAGCAGTTGGATTAGCCCTAATTCTGAAAAAAAGGATATATTTGCAATAATTATAAATGAACAATGATGAAAACAAAAATATTTTTAATAATAGCAGCATTTTTGGCTTTGACCTCTTGTAAAAACCAAAAAGAAATAGCCTATATGCAGAATATAGAGCAGATAGCAAAAGAGGCATCTCAGAAAAATGTGCAGTCTACCATACAACCTACCGACCAGCTTTTGATATATGTGACAGCGAAGGATATGAGCATCACAGCGCCATTTAACCAAGGTGTGGCGACCGATATCAATAAATCACAAGTTAATTATTCTCAGCCTAATACTAACCTGCCAGCTTCTGGTCAGACCTCTGTATCAGGCGTTACTTATACCGTTTATTCAGATGGATTTATAGAATTTCCTGTTTTGGGTAGAATAAACACTACAGGAAAAACAGTGGAGGCTTTGAAAGATGAGCTGACTAAAAAATTGAGAAAATATATCATAGACCCTACAGTAAGTGTTCGTTATGCTAACTATCGTGTAACGGTGCTTGGGGAAGTAAATAAACC
>CAUQOP010000025.1:0-8750 GCA_963519505.1 uncultured Flavobacteriaceae bacterium
CTGGATTAGCATCATTGGTGTCCTCTTTCATCAAGATGGATTTATTGATGTCCATTCCTATCATGAATTTCAGGGAATGTTCTTGCAGTTGTAGCACTTCTAAAATCTGCTGTTTAGAGGCTTTTAGGTTGTTCACTGCTACATTGGTTCTATCCAAATCTATTTTTTTAGCCAGACCACTTTTGTACAGTCCTTCTATGATGTCTCTGGTTTTAGTGGTGCTGTTTAGATTCGTCTCCACAGTTTTCAGCTTTTGCTGTGTTTGATAAACTTGATAGTAAGCCGTAGCTACTTTTTCTATCAGGTTTTCATTGGTAAGTTGCTGATTGATAGCATAAAACTCACGAGTGGTTTTGGCTGCTTTCAGACCGATGAAAACACTTTGGTTGAACAACTGCTGAGTAACGGAAATTCCTGCTGAAGTCTGCCATGGGTTACCTATTTTCACTTGATTTCCCATGAAGCTCAACTGTTGCAGAATAGGGTTGTATGTGAGACTTCCTGTGACATTCACTTGTGGAAGTGTAGCCGCGCGCACTTGCTCTATCTGATACTCTGCGTTTTCGTATTCTAATTTGGCTTTTACAGCCTCTGCTTTATGCTCTAGGGCATAATTAACCGCTTTGCTGAGAGTCAGCTCTTCCTGCGCTTTTGGGAAGAAGCTCAGCAAAGCCAAAGCTATTGATAAACTATATTTCATTTTCATTTTTTATTAAATTTTCTACTATTTCTAAACCTTTTGGCGTTACGATTGACCTTAGATAAAATTCTAAAAATTTGTTGTAATGTTCTTTTATTGATATACTTTTTCCTAATTCTTCTGGGAATCTTTCATATAAATCGTAGGCATCAGTTCCTGCGATAAACTGGGCGACCAGAAAAGTTTTATCCAGATTTTCTCGGTAGAGACCCTGTTTTATTCCCTCACTTATGTTATTTTCGATGTGAATTTTCTTCTCTTTGCAGCGCATTTTTTCAAATTCATAAAAGGGCTCTGGGTAATATTTTTTAAGCTGAAAAAAACAAGGAGATGTTTCAAAGTCTTTTCCTAAAATACCATCTATTGATTCTTTGATTTTGAAATGCTCATGAATAGCGGTTTCGCATTTTCCTGATATTTCTGCAATTTTGCCGAAAGCCAGACTATATATATAGCCCAAAACAGCCTTTACCAAATCTTCTTTTGATGGGAAATACTGATAAATGGTCTTTTTCGAAATATGAAGAGATTGAGCAATATCATCCATCCCTACAGTCTTAAAGCCATTCCTCAGGAATAATTCCTTTGATTTTTCTAATATAGTGTCTTTCATATTTTGTCTGATTTTGCTTTGCAAATATATAAAAACTTGGAAACAAAAAAAAAAAAATAAAAAAGTTTCCAAGTTTACAGGTCTTTTGTAAGTTATTGATTTTCAGTGATAAAAATTTACATTTTTTAAAGAAAAATCAACAGCGATAGAAAAATTACTTATAATAAGTTTCCAAAAAGATGAAAAAATCATTCATTCTGTAGATGTTATTTGCCGCCAAATAGACACATAAAACAAGGACGACGGAAACCAAGAAATTCAGGATTTTAGGCTGTTTTTGGTAAGAATGGAACAGCCAGCCAAGGAACAGCGGATAGACAAAAACGAAATGTCCTCCATAGATATAAGAAACATTGAGCCCGAATTTTAGCACACAATGGATAATGATATCCACTAAAAATGAAAGTGTAAGTATCTGGAAATAAGTGTTTTTAAGGTTTTTTATAATACTCCAAATCACCAATATGAGTAAAATCCCAACAAAGAGATAAGACCAATCGGACTTATAAACATCCATAAAAAGGGCTTTGTATTCAAATCCTTTCTTGTTGTTATAGTTTTTAATGATGAACCCAGGGAATAATATATTTCCGCCTAAAAACCAAGAGGTTACCATATCCCAAAAAGGCACAGATTTCGAGTTGGAAAACTTTTCGTACTGCTCATCGGTTTTAGATAGAATTTGCCTTAAATTAAAATCCATCCGCATCAGGAATAATAGAACAAAAACTCCAGCGGAAAGGGCTACTTTTAGAGTCGCTTGCCAAAATTTTTTCCAAGACAGGAAAAGTCTTTTTTCAAATAAAATAGGAATATAAGTTTTGACAATATTTGTGATGGTAAGCCCTCCAATCGCCATGCCAGAGAGCATCAGCGGGAAAAAAGGAATGCTCTCTTTTTGCTGGATTTTTCTTGCAGCATAATAATTAAAAAAGGTCAGAAGAAAGAGCGAATAAGTGTAAGTTTCGGGTGTAAAAGACAAAAGAATATTCGTGGAGAAAAAAGCAAAGAAAACGGTCAAAAGCCACGCTGATTTTTTAGAAATCAAAGTGACATTGGTCAAATATTTATAAATCTGAACCAAAGTCAAACTAATAGTAATGGTGCTGAGCCACGCCCAAACCAGCCTGAAAATCTCATTTTTCTGGCCGCCAGAAACGAAAAGTGCAAAATTCCGTAAAAAATCAAAAAAATAGATAGACAGCGGATGCCGTTCAAAACCTCCGCCAGTCATGATAATTGCTCGGTTATCAAAACTAAAATAGGCATCCCACGGAATACGGTCATCGAAAATAATGCAGTATTTCAGTGCGATGACACTCCCTAAACTCCCATAAACAAGCACGAATAAGCCGAATAAAAGATATTCTGCTTTATTATTTGGGAAGAGAAGGGACAGAGCGCTGTGGATTTTTGATTTTAGTTTTGTCATTGCTGCAAAATTAGAAAAATATAACAGAAAAGAACATTTCCCATGAAAGCGGATTTTTATTTTTATTTTTGCTGAAACATTTAGAAATATGTTTTCCGACGAATATTTTATGAAAGCGGCTCTCCAAGAAGCTCGCTATGCCCTTGAAGAAGAGGAAGTTCCGATAGGTTGTGTGATAGTTTGTAATAACAAGATTATCGCCAGAGGACATAATCTCACCGAACGGCTGAACGACATCACAGCCCACGCCGAAATGCAGAGCATAACCTCGGCGGCTAATTTTCTTGGTGGTAAATACTTGAAAGACTGCACAATGTATGTAACTCTGGAGCCGTGCGTGATGTGTGCTGGAGCTTTGTTTTGGTCGCAGATTTCCCGCTTGGTCATCGGAGCAAGAGATGAGAAACGTGGTTTTCTAAACAAAGGAATAGAACTCCACCCTAAAACAGAAATCATCACAGGCGTTTTGGAGGAAGAGAGTTCCCTTTTAGTTAGCGAGTTTTTCAAAGGGAAACGATGAATTTATTTTAATTCTTCTATGGAATACACAAAATCTTGGTTGAATTCATTCATGGAATTAATGAGTTGAAAATGAGAGAATTCGTTTAGGTTTTGTAGGGTGATTTCCGTTTCTTTTATTTTTCCTTGTTTTAGGAGGTTTTGTCGCTGAACGCCATTGAGCAAGAAACTTTTAGGCGTGTACCAAGTTTGGTTTTTTAGGAACAGAAGATTAGAAAAAGAAGTGTCCGTAATCTGTCCGTTTTTCACGATGATGATTTCCTGTGCTCTGGCTTTTTTCTTCATTTTTTCAAATTCTGTGCGGTCTGCAAATTTGAAATCGTATGAAAAATCATTATTCTCCACCAGTTCAAAAGTTTCTATTTCAGGAAATGCGTAAGGGAGCATTTGGGATTTGAAATTTCCTTCCAAATCATATACAATGCGCAGTTTGTAGAGTCCGTCTTCATCATGCTCTAAGTCCTTGAAAATCTTTTCTAAATCTATACAGCACTCCTTCCCGAAATGTGCAAAAGTCTCGCGAACCCTCTGCTGATGAAGGTCTAATAAAAATGCTTTTTGGTCTTCTACTTTTATGCTTTCAATAAATTGGGACATATATTTTATTTTTCATTTCTTGATATTCATCTTCCAGCTGGCTCATATGGGTGATTCCTCCGCCGCTTTTGAAGTAGAATTTTTCGTTTTCTTTTTCTATAAAACGAATCATCACACAGCTGTCCAGATTTCTACCATCGAACCAGCCGCAAACGCCTGTGTAAAAACCTCTTTGGTAATTTTCTGCCTCTAAAATAATCTCCAAAGTCTTCATTTTCGGAGCACCCAGAATAGACCCTGCGGGAAGCAGTTTTTGGAGAATGTCGCCTATATTTCCCTGAAATTCAGGTTTTAGCTCTCCTGTGATTTTCGAACTCATGGCGTATAAATCCTTTTGGCGGGTTTTGATGAAATCTATCCTTTGGAATTCTTCCAGCTGGACATTGTCTGCCACCATACTGAGGTCATTTCGCAGTAAATCCACCACGGTATAATGTTCGGCAAGTTCTTTTTTGTCTTCTTTCAGGATATTGACAGCGTTCTCCACTGAGGCGTCAATGGTGCCTTTCATCGGGTAGGTGAAAATTTTATTTTTCTTGATTTCTACGAAAGTCTCTGGCGAAAAAAATACAAATTGGTCATCAAAATAGACTTTGTATTTCGCATCAGAAATTTTGTAAATTTCCTTTAAAGAAAGGTTGGTTTTTATCTCCGTCTGGCAGGTGTAGTTGGCAAGGTAGGAATTTCCGCCTTTGAGGTTTTTTTGAACAATTTCAAAGCCTTTTTGGTAATCTTCCCTGCTCTGTGGGAAATTTTCCCAGAAAATATTTTTTTCTGAATTTTGAATGGGTTTTTCAAATTTGAAATTAGGAAATTTGATGAAAATATCTGCTTTTTCCAAATCTTTTTCTTCGAGAATGATGATGTTTTGAACCAAAAAATCAATCATAAAAAAGAAAGGAATTTTATTCGCAGAGAGGAAGTTCATTTTCTCAAAAGAGCCTTGAAAATTTTTCATAGTGCAAAAATAAAACTAAAACTTTATTTTTGCATAAAATAGAATAAAAATGGAACGAAAAATAGATACAGGGCAGATTTTCAGCGAGGCGTTTGATTATTGGAAATCAGTGATGAGGTTTAATATTGCATTTTCGATGGTGTATTTCGGTTTATTTATGCTGCTGACTTATGGATTGGCGAATTATCTCGGTGTTTGGGAAAAATTCATGGAACTGCAATCAGTAACGAGTATGGAGGCGTATGTTAAGAAATTAAATGAGCTGGTTCGTTCAGAAGATGTGATGCTATTTTCGTTATTAAGTGTCTTTTGCTCTGGGCTGGTTTTTCCTCTGCATATAGGGTTTTTCAAGATTTTTAATAAAATAGACAACAAGGAAGAGCCTGTTTTAGGCGATTTATTCGAAGGTTATCAAGGTGCTAACTTTATAAAATATGCTGTATATTACATTCTTTGGATGATGATTTACAGATTTATGAGTCAGCTGGTGTTTCCTGCTCCGCTTTGGGTGATGCTTACGCTTTTTGTTCCTCCGCTGATGTATTTCAGGAATGAACCTTTGGGAACGGCGATGTTTACAAGTTTTCAGGCGATGCGTGGGAATTTTTTAACACTATTAATCTGTGTCATCGGGACTGCATTTATCACTTACCTCGGTTTATTTATGTTTCTGGTGGGATATGCGCTTACTTTTCCTTTTTGGAATGCGATGATTTACACTTTATATAAAAATATTTTTACAGAAGAAATAAACAATAATTTATAAATATGAAAAAAGTAATTTTACTAATCGACTTTTGCTTTTCATTCATGCTGTCTGCTCAGAAAGGAGCTTATTATCAGCAATATGTGAAGTATAAAATGAATATCGATGTAGATGCGTCTAACTATTCTTACCACGGAAAACAGAGTATAGAATACACAAATAATTCATCTGATGAGCTGAAAGTGGTGTATTTTCACCTGTATTGGAATGCCTTTAAGCCTAATTCTATGATGGACCAAAGGGTGACCAACCAAGGGCTAAATGCAGATGGGCGTCTGATGACCAAAGTAAATGGGAAACCAGTCTCTCGTTTGGCTTCTATTCCAGCCAATGAAGAGGGAAGCCAGAAAATAAACTGGATAAAACAAAAAGATAAAGAACTAAAATTTGAAGTTCAGGAAACGATAATGAAAGTTTATCTGAATGAACCGCTGAAACCAAATTCCACTACGACTTTCACAATGGACTGGGATGCAGTGATTCCACACCAAATCCGAAGAGCAGGGCGAAACAACCGAGAAGGCGTGGAAATGTCCATGTCCCAGTGGTATCCTAAAATCGCAGAATACGACTATGACGGCTGGGCGACTTTTGACTATGTAGGAAGGGAGTTTCATGCGCCGTTTGGTGATTTTGATGTGATAATACATATTGACAAAGACTATGTCATCGGAGCAGGAGGAACGCTCCAAAACCCTAATGAAGTGAAAGGATATGTCCAAAATCCTACAATCAAAGAAGATAGAAACGGAAAGGCAACTTGGAGATGGAGAGCCAAAAATATTTTGGATTTCGCTTGGGCAGCAGACCCAGATTTTTCGGTGGAAGAAACAACCGTAATCGATGGGCCTAAACTATATTTCGTTTATCAAAAATCAGAAAAAACGAAATATTGGGAAGAAGCAAAACCTTTGGCGGTTAAATTTTTCCAAATAATGAATGCTACTTTTGGAAGGTATGCTTATCCAAGCTACAGCTTTATCCAAGGGGGAGACGGCGGTATGGAATATGGAATGTGTACGCTGATGCTGGGTGAGGCGAGAAACCTAGAAGGTCTTGTGAGTCTGATGGTGCATGAGGGGGCGCATTCTTGGTATCAGCAGATGCTTGCGACTAATGAGAGCGTGGCTCCTTGGCTGGATGAAGGTTTTACAACTTATGTACAGGATTATGTTCTTTACCGATTGTTCCCGCCAGTTCAGCCGCAGCCTAATCCTTTCACGGATGCTATCCAAAGCTATGTGGCATTCACGAAAAGAAAAATAGAAGAACCAGCAGTTTGGCTTGCTGACCACCATGACCACGGTTCGGCTTACAGCGTGGCATCTTACACCAAAGGCGAGCTGTTTTTAGTAGAGCTGGGCTATATCGTAGGGGAAGAGAATTTGTCTAAAATTATGAGAAAATACTATGATGAATGGTCTATGAAACACCCTACGGGGCGTGATTTTATGCATATAGCGCAGAAAGTTTCGGGAATGGATCTGAAATGGTTTTATCATTACTGGATAAACACTACTAAAACCATAGACTACGCAATAAAAGATGTAAAATATGGCGATGGATTTACGACCATTACCCTTGTTAATAAAGGAACAATCCCAATGCCGATAGACTTCTCTGTATTGACAAAAGATAACAAAATAGTGAACTATCACATTCCGCTCAATATGATGAGAGAGCCGAAAAAATCTGATTTCTTTGGGAATTTTACTACCCTTGGTTATTGGAACTGGACGGCGAATCATTACACCTTTACGATACCTTTCGGGAAGGAAAAACTTCAGGCTATGGGAATAGATTTTACCCAAAGATTAGCCGATGTGCATCCAGAGGATAACTTCTTGGAAGTGAAATAAGTAATTTTTCAAAAATACACGAAAATGAGCAAAACTTTAGTAGTCAATATAGGGAACACGAATATCCGTTTTGGGATATTCAGCGGTGATGAATGCCAGACCTCATGGGTTATCAACACCAAACCTTACCGCACGAAAGATGAATTTTATTCGCAGTTTCTTTTGTTTTATCAGACTTATCAGGTCAAAGCAGATGAGTTTCAGAAAATCATCATCGGTTCTGTGGTGCCGCAGCTTACAACGGTGATTAGCAGTGCTTTGAAGAAGATACATGGTCTGGAGCCTGCTTTGGTAAATAGAAATACGCCCTCTGGTGTCAGCCATAAATCCAGCCAAATGGGAACTGATATTTATGCAAATTTGGTGGCGGCGCATCACCTTTATCCCAAAGACAAAAAGAAGATTATCATAGATTTTGGAACAGCCCTTACGGTGAGCTGTGTGGATGAAAATGGTGAAACTCAAGGTGTTATTATCGCGCCTGGGATTATCACTTCGCTCAATAGTCTAGTTCAGCAGACCGCCCAGCTCCCAGAGATAGAGCTGGCTCCTCCGAAAACTGTCTTGGGGCAGGATACGGTTTCCTGTATGGTCAGCGGTATGGTCTATGGCTATCTGGGAATGGTGGAAGGCTTCATAGAAAGGGTAAATAACGAGGTAAAGGATAAATGTTTCGTAATCGCGACAGGCGGAGTTTCCCATATCTATAAACCACTGACAGACAAGATAGATGTAGGCGACCATCTCCACACACTGAAAGGTCTTTATTTCTTGGGGAAGGAGGGATAGCTGGTTCAAAAAATATGAAATAATGAAATATTTATCAATTATCATTTTGTCTTTTGGTCTATTACTGAGTTGTAAAAAGCCGAAAGACAGAGTGGAAAAGAGGGAAGATGAAAATTCGAAATTAACAGTAAAAGAACATTTTGCTGTTGCGACCAATGTTTCTTCATGGAAGAATTATAAAGAAAAAAGGGTTGATGATTCTACGAAATTCGTTTCAGGAGATTTTAATAATTACTATATCACAGGATTTTTAGATAGTAAGGGGAAGAAAAAAGATTGGTGGAATATTACAGACAAAAACAATGATAAAAGTGTAAAATTACTTTATGAAATCATTGAAAATAATGAGGAAATAAGTCAGTATATTTATTACAATTCAAAAGAAATAGATAAAACTAAAAGTAAGTTTTATGAAAAGAAGAAAATAGGTAGTGATACTTATAGAATGATTTTTTACACACCTATTGGTTTTACGAAAATAAATCAACAAGGAGATTTCGGCTATTACTTAAATTGT
>CAUQOP010000026.1:0-8727 GCA_963519505.1 uncultured Flavobacteriaceae bacterium
GGTCCCATAAGTGGAGAAATCAGCATGGCGCCTATAATCACAGCTGTAGAATTGACATTCAGCCCGATAGATGCAATGAATATAGCACAAGCTAAAATCCAAAGATTAGCACCTTTGAATGAAATGTTTTTTAAGACATCTTGTAAAACCTTGTCTTGTTTTTCTTCTCCTTCGTGTAAGTTAAATAAACTATGTTGTTTCATACTATTTATTGTCGTTATTGTTGTTTTCTTTGTTGGCTTTTATTGTTCGTTGCAGAGAAAGTTTCAAATCCCTTATTTCACTGCTTGTAAGGTAGGAAATATCGTACTTTAGGATACTTTCTTTGTGTTTTTTACTCGTGATTTTTATATATAATCTTTTGAATAACAATGCGTTTACGATTTCAAAGGAAACAAGTTTGTATTTTGGAAATTCATCTTTTGCTTCTTTCCCTAAAAAAGGAATGATAGAGTGGTTTTTAAAGTTGAGCGCTTCTCCATCACTATCGTATTCGAATATCTGTCGACCTCTCAAGAAAATAATCACCAACCCTGAAACTCCTATCAATAAAAGGGAAATGCTTGCCATTTTCCCAAAAACAGGCAGTTTGATGATGTTCAAAAAAGTCATAGCTCCGCCTATTATTGCGGAGAAAATGGAAAAGGTTAGTAAAAAATTGTATATAGGTGCTTTTTTTCTGTTACTTAATCTCATGATGCAAAAATAAATTGTTGATATTAAATTTTACTCTGTTATAGCTTCTTCTACTACTAAGTTTTCAAGGATAAAATTCTGTCTATCAGGCGTGTTTTTTCCCATATAGAACTCCAAAAGCTGGTCTATCGTGGTGTCTTTACCCACCACCACAGGCTCAAGGCGGATATCTTTCCCGATGAAATGTTTAAACTCATCTGGAGAAATCTCACCAAGCCCTTTAAACCTCGTAATTTCAGGGTTTTTTCCTAAATCTTCCAAAGCCTTTATTCGTTCTGCTTCAGTGTAGCAGTAGCGGGTTTCTTTCTTGTTTCTTACTCTAAACAAAGGCGTTTGGAGGATGTATAGATGTCCATTTTTAATTACATCAGGGAAGAACTGAAGGAAGAAAGTAATCATCAGAAGTCTGATGTGCATACCATCTACATCGGCATCGGTAGCGATGATGACCTGATTGTATCTCAAATCTTCCAGACTTTCTTCGATATTTAGAGCGGCTTGTAAAAGGTTAAACTCCTCGTTTTCGTACACTACTTTTTTGGTTAGTCCGTAGCAGTTGAGAGGTTTTCCTTTTAGTGAAAATACAGCCTGAGTTTCCACATCTCTACTCTTCGTGATAGAGCCAGATGCAGAGTCTCCCTCTGTTATAAATATCTGAGTTTCAGTTTTTCTGGCTGCCTTTTGGTCGTTGTAATGTTGTCGGCAGTCTCTCAGTTTTTTATTGTGAAGAGAAACTTTTTTTGCTCTTTCTCTTGCTAATTTCTGAATTCCCGAAAGTTCTTTTCTTTCCCTTTCAGAAACTAATATTTTACGGTGAATAGCATCGGCAATTTCAGGGTTTTTATGAAGGAAATTGTCCAGTTTGCTTTTCATATAATTATTGACAAAAGTTCGGATGGTTTCCAGCTCGTTGCCATTCGCATCCTGTCCCATAGTGGTAGAGCCTAATTTGGTTTTGGTCTGAGACTCAAAAACAGGATTTCCAACATTGATATACACAGCGCCAATGATAGATTTTCTAATATCTGCAGCCTCAAAATTTTTCCCAAAAAACTCTTTGATAGTCTTTACAAAAGCCTCTTTAAAGGCATTAAGGTGAGTTCCTCCCTGCGAGGTGTATTGTCCATTGACAAATGAAAAATAGGTTTCTGACTGGGATTTATCCGAATGAGTAATCGCTATCTCCATGTCTTCATCCTTTATATGGATGATAGGGTAGAGGATTTCGCCGTCTATTTCTTCTTCTAATAGGTCTTTCAGCCCGTTTTCAGATTCGAAAACAGAGTCGTTATAATAGATTTTCAGCCCTAAATTTAGATAAGTATAATTACGAAGCATACGCTCCACATACTCATTTCTAAATTTATAATTTACGAAAATAGTGCTGTCAGGAATGAAACTTACCTCCGTTCCGTTTTTTTCGGTAGTGTCAGTTTCTTCCGTTACTTCCACCAATTTACCTTCGTGAAACTGGGCAGATTTGGTTTTCCCATCTCGCACAGATTTTACTTGAAAAAAAGTAGAAAGGAAATTGACAGCCTTGGTTCCTACACCATTCAAACCGATGGATTTTTTAAAGGCGCCATCATCGTATTTCCCACCAGTATTCATTTTGGAAACTACATCTACGATTTTTCCCAAAGGAATTCCACGCCCATAGTCGCGCACAGTAACTTTTCCATCATTGATTTTAACATCTATTCTCTTCCCAAATTTCATTCGGAATTCATCGATAGAGTTATCCAAAACCTCCTTTAATAGGATATAGATCCCATCATCCGCCGCAGAGCCGTCTCCCAGTTTACCGATGTACATTCCTGGACGAAGGCGCACATGCTCACGAGGCTCGAGGGTTCTGATGTTATCTTCTGTATAGTTTGTCTGTTGTGGTGTGTTCATAAAGTTTCCAAAAAGTGTAGCGACAAAGATAATAAAATATGGCTTTAAAGAAAAAACCATTGTGATAAAAAGAAAAAACCACCCAGAATATTGAGTGGTTTTGTTAGTTTATTTTGCGGAAGTTTTGTTCCATATAGGGTAGAAAGAACATTTTTGATAACGCTTATCGATTGATATGAAAGTATCAGGAAGCTGTTCTTTAGCCCATTTTTCTAGCATTTCGTTTTTCTTCTTGTTGAGAGCCATATTCTTCACTCTTTCAAAATCAGTAGCAAGGTCTACTTGGTGCGCAGGAATGACATCTTCTATTTTTATGAAAATTACAGCTTTTTTTCTATTGTGCTCATCCTCAAATACATCTGTGATATCTCCTTTGTTATAACCTGCGATGTGGTAAGAGATAGATGGAGAAAGGTTTAGTTTTTCCTGTTTGTAGCCTCCATCTTCGCCAAGGATTATCCCTGCATTGTATTTTGTGCTTTTGTCATCAGAATATTTTGTAGCAGCTTCTTTGAAAGTAATTTTTCCGTTTATGATTCTTTTTCGAATGTCTTCCATTTCTTTTTTAGCTGCTTCTATTTCCTCCGCATTTGGAGTATTTTTTATAAGGATATGTCTAGCATCGTATATTTTTCCTGATTTTTTCACAAGCTGGATGATGTGATATCCATATTCTGTTTCCACAGGGTCTGATATTTCGCCTTCTTGTAAGTTGAGAGCTGCCGCCTCAAAAGGTTTTACCATTGTTCCTTTGGAAACATTTTTGTAAAGCCCGCCATTGGGTGCTGAGCTTTCATCCTCGGAGTGGATTCTGGCTTGAGTTTCAAAGTCATCTCCGTTTAGGATGTCTTGTTTGATTTTTTTCAGTTTATCTATAATCTCCTGTCTGTGTTTATCATTTAGTTTAGGATACATCACGATTTGAGACAAGATGATTTCTTCTTTTACCTCTGGTAATTGGTATTTGTAAGTATTATAGAAATCCGTTACTTCACTTGGTGTGATATCTGCTTTTTCGGTAATTCTGGCAAATTTACTTTGTCCATAGTAGCTGTCAGAATCTATTTTTTCTATCATACTTTTCATTTCAGCCGAATTTCTGAACTTATATGTGTCCAGCATTGCTTTTTCAGAAGGGAACTGACCTAGAATTTGGTTATATTTATTATTAACCTGTTCTTTTATTTCCTTGCTTCTGTTCGGGATTAGAGTATCTTTTTTTGCATGATATACTAGAAGTCTGTTGTTTAGTAAGCTTTCTACGGTTTCACAGTTGTCGCCAGAAAGCTTCTCGCCCATTTGTTTTGCATGGTTTTCTTGCTCTGTGATGTCTGATTCCAAAACGATTTCATTTCCAATCACCGCAGCGATACCATCCACAAGCTGTCCTTTTTGCAGCTGTGCATTTATTTGAGCGGATAATAGTACGATTCCCAGCAGTAATGCCTTTTTGATATTTTTTATCATATTTTTACTAAAATTAGTTCGACAAAATTAAATTTCTTTGTGAGAAAATCTAAATTTTTTATTATAATTATTTCTTAAATTTTCAAATCTACCTCAAAAGTAGTAAGTTCTTGGAATTTTTTGATTCTTTGTTTCAGAATCATAGGAGAAACCTCCAGAAGTCTTTCCGTTCCAAATTTTTCTACCGTGAAAGATGCCATCGCAGAGCCTACTATCACGGCAGTTTTCATATTTTCAAAGGAAATGCTTTTTGTAGCTGCTAGATGCGCTGCAAATCCTCCTGCGAAAGTATCTCCCGCTCCTGTAGGGTCAAAAACCTCCTCCAAAGGCAGGGCAGGAATAGCGAAAACTTTCCCTTCGCTGAATAATAATGCTCCATGCTCACCTTTTTTGATGATGACATATTTAGGACCCATTTTATGGATTTTTTGAGCGGCTTTTGGTAGGGAATATTCTCCAGAGAGCTGTCGTGCCTCTTCATCGTTTATCGTGATGACATCAGATTTCGCAATGACCTCCATCAATAAATCCCAAGTGTGGTTCATCCAAAAATTCATAGTGTCTAGAATCACTAGTTTAGGGCGGCAAGACATGCCATTTAGAACTGCCAGCTGTGTACTAGGATGAAGATTTCCTAAAAGCAGGATGTCATAATTTTTACAATGTTCAGGAATTTTTGGTTCAAATTTTTCTAAAACATTCAGTTCCGTAGCCATAGTATCTCTGGAATTCAGGTCGTTATGATACTTTCCTGCCCAGAAAAAAGTTTTTTCATTAGGGAAAATTTCTATTCCTTCTATATTGATATTTCTGTCTGTCAATAAATCCAAATATTCTTGTGGAAAATCTCCACCAACTACAGAAACTAGGCTGACATTAGCATTTAAAACGGAAGCGGAAAGCCCTATATAAGTAGCTGCGCCGCCTAGGATTTTATCTGTTTTTCCAAAAGGAGTCTCAATAGCATCAAAAGCTACAGTTCCTACTGCCAAAAGATTCATTTGATTGTAAGTGTATGTATTTTAATTATTTATGTTTCCACTCGAAGGTTTCTATCATATGCATCAAGTCTTTCTTGATGTATTCTACCGCAGGTTGTAGAGAGTCTGGTCTTGGTCTAGATTTAAAGTATAAATTAGCCGTTACGAAATGGTGCGTGCTGTCTGTGATGTAGATTTGGATATTAGACGCAGACTGCCCTTTTAGTTCGTAAAAGTTCCCAAAAACTCTTTTTTCTGGATAAGAAAAAGATTTAGTATCTATTGCAGAAGCTCTTATGGTGTGTTCGTAGACCATTTTTTCTACTTCTTTTATATGTAGATTAAAATCATTTTTGATAGGGAAATAAGTTACAAAAATATTGGCTCTCATCGTAGGATAAACCACATTGTACCAGCAGGCCTGTTTTGCTTGGTGTATTTTTGCAAAGTCTGAATGCTCAAATGAAAATGAACATTCTGAAGAAAATGGAATATACTTAGCCTCTGGATACTCTAGCCTAAGCTCTCCCTTTGGTTTGGGCTGTACATCACTATTACACGAAACGAGAAAAGTAAGTATAAAGCTTAAAAATAAATATCTAAACATTCCGCAAAAATAAGAATTTATATCAAATAAGAAAGAGTAGAAATAAATAAAGTAATTTAGAATGATTAAAAATAAATAAAAAATTATAAATTTGTAAATTCAAATTTAAAAATGTATCAAAGAAATGAAGACAGCATCGATTTATCAAGATTTAGAATTTAATGAAAATAAACCAGCAATAAAGGCGATTTTGGAAACTGATTTTACGAAAGAAATCAGAATCCTAATGCGAGAAAACCAAGAAATGAAAGAACATCAGACGCCTTTTCCCATTGTAGTGGAACTGCTGGAAGGAGAAATTATTTTTGGTGTAGAAGGGCAAAATTATGAAGTTAAAAAAGGAGATTTATTGACTTTGTCGGGAGGTGTTCCGCATAATCTCATTGCGAAAAAAGAAAGTGTTATTCGTTTGACGCTTAGTAAGTTAGATTCAACAAAAAGAGTAGAGGGCGTTGCCGAAAAATCCTAAATCATGAGCAAAGAACAAAACATGAACACCAGCCAAGGTCATTGGATTTTGGCAAAAATGGGCAAACGAGTGCTGCGCCCAGGAGGGAAGGAGCTGAGTATGAAGATGATAGAGGGTCTGAATATCAGCCCGAATGATGATGTGGTGGAGTTCGCGCCAGGATTGGGATTTACAGCAGGAATTACACTTGGTAAAAATCCTAAAAGTTATACAGGCGTAGAACTGAATGAAGAAGCGGCAGGAATTCTCAAAAACAGACTGAAAGGAAAGGATTTTAAAATTATCATCGGGAATGCAGCGGAGTCTACCTTGGAGAGCAATAGTGTAGATAAAGTCTATGGAGAGGCGATGCTTACAATGCATGCAGACCACAGAAAATCGGAAATCATCCGCGAAGCCTACCGAATTTTGAAACCTGGCGGATTCTACGGAATTCATGAACTTGGGCTGACACCAGATGAGATACCAACGGAGAAAAAAGCCGAAATCCAAAAAGAATTAGCACTGGCAATAAAAGTCAATGCTCGCCCATTAACCGTTTCCGAATGGACAGAACTTTTAGAAAAGGAAGGTTTTTCTGTGGTGAAAATAGAAACCAACCCGATGCATTTATTAGAACCAAAAAGAATAATAGATGATGAAGGATTTTTCAGAACACTGAAAATTTTCTTTAATATAATGACCAACCCAGCTGCTAGGAAAAGAATCCTCGCGATGAGAAAAGTTTTCCGTGATAATGCACAAAATCTGAATGCTGTGGCGATTATCGCACAGAAAAAATAACAAAAAGCCTATGAAAATAGGCTTTTTGCTTTATATAGGTTCTTGTTTTTTATTCAGAGCGGTGTAGTAACCATTTTTGTTTAGGAGTTCTTGGTGAGTTCCCATTTCTACGATTTCACCCTGATGCATTACGATGATTTTATCTGCTTTTTCTATCGTGGAGAGCCTGTGCGCTATGATGATGGAAGTCCTGTTTTTAGTGATTTTTTCCGTCGCTTTTTGAATTAGTTTTTCGGATTCGTGGTCTATGGAAGAAGTCGCTTCATCCAGAATGAGTATTTTAGGATTTACTAAATAAGCCCTTAGGAAAGATAGTAACTGTCTCTGTCCCAGTGAAATGGAAGAACCTCTCTCGCTTACGATGAAATGATATCCATTGGGCAGTTTTTCTATGAAATCATTGACCTCTATTTCTTCCGCTGCCTTTTTTATTTCATCTAATGTGATATTTTTATTCCCTAATGTAAGGTTTTCTGCAATGCTTTCTTGGAATAGGAAAACATCTTGCAGAACCACACCTATTTGGCTTCTGTAATGGTATAGCTCGTAATCGTAGATGTCGGTATCATCTACTAAAATCTGCCCATCGGTAATGTCGTAAAGCCTTGTAATTAGGCTTATTATAGTAGATTTTCCTGCGCCAGTAGCACCTACGATGGCCACCGTTTCGCCTGGATTTACAGTGAAGTTGATTCCTTTCAGGACTTGCTGCTTTTCATCATAGGCGAATTTTACTTTTCTAAACTCTATTTTTCCTTCCAAAGATTCTTTTTTGATAGTTCCTTTGTTTGGAGTAAGGTTTTCTTTCTCGTTCATGATTTTTAGAACTCGTTCAGCTCCTACCAGTCCTCTTTGGATATTGTTAAATCTATCGGCTATTTGTCGTAATGGTCTGACTAATAAGGATATAAACTGGATGAAAGCAATGATATCTCCTGCGCCCACTTCTTTGCCATTGATAACATTATAACCCGCATAAACCAAGATAGTGCCGATGAATAGTGAGGCAAGTAAATCCACAACGGGAAAGAATAGAGAGAAATAAAATACCGTTTTTAGTAAGGCATTTTTCAGTTCTATATTGATTTTGTCAAATTTGTTAAACTCTGCTTTTTGTCGGTTAAATACTTGGATAATGGACATTCCAGCCAGTCTTTCCTGCACGAAGCTGTTTTGGACGGAGGTGAGATTTCGTTCCGTAGAAAACGAGACTTTTAGTTTTTTCTGAAAAAATCTTGTGATAAGATACATCAGAGGAAGCATCAGCAGGACAATGTAGCTCAGTTCTTTATTTACCACAAACATAGTCCCGATGACCATTACTACACGCAGAACATCACCAAAAACCATCAGAAAACCATCCGTATAGACCACAGCCACAGTTTCCACATCTCCCACGGCACGAGTGACCAAATTCCCAATAGGAGTTTTGTCAAAAAATGAAGTTTTGAAATGAATCAGCTTCGCATAAAGGCGTTCGCGGATGTCCCGAATCACCGATTGAGCAATGAAATTAGAAAGATAATACAGCATCACCTGCAGGAAAGTTTCCAAAAGAACTATCCCTAATAGCAGATAAATCCCGTTCATCAGCTCTGTTCGGCTTTTTTCTTTGATGATGACCAGATCCACTATTTCTTTGGTAAGAATAGGGCGGTAGGTGGAGATAAACGCCACCGCAAGGGAAATAAGCAAAGTGATGATGAACCACTTTTTAAATTTCAGTCCGATGAAAAATAATTTTTTTATGATAGTGCTGTTGCTCATATTTTGTGTAAAATGTAAATGAATTATAACTCCTTATTGCTCAGGTATTTGTAATGATT
>CAUQOP010000027.1:0-8709 GCA_963519505.1 uncultured Flavobacteriaceae bacterium
GACAAAATACAGACCAAATTATTTCAGCCGATGTAGAAATGGAGGATTCCTATTTGGCTATTTTGGGCAAAGGCATTGAGCCTGTGGTAGAGCCTTTGGGCTACGACTGGAAAATAGGCGTGGGAGTTATCACGAGTTTTGCGGCGAGGGAAACCTTTGTAGGAACGATGGCTACGCTCTATGGACTGGAAGATGTGGATACCGAATCCGAAGAGGGCGAACTGAGAATCATGGACAAAATGCGAAAAGACACCAAACCCAATGGAGAGAAGGTTTTCAGTTTTGCTACGGGGCTTTCGGTGCTTATGTTCTATGCCTTTGCGATGCAGTGTATTTCCACTATTGCCATTGTTTATAAGGAAACCAGAAGCCTGAAATGGACGCTTGTACAGATGTTTGGGATGACAGGAATAGCCTATTTGGTTTCTTTTTTAGTTTATCAAATTTTTAAATAATTATAGAAATGCTTTATTTTCAATATGTTATCATTGCAATGATACTGCTGATGGCAGTTTATTGTCTCGTGAGAATTTTCACTAAAAATTTTTCTTCCAAGAAGAAAGGAAACGGCTGTGATAAGGGCTGCGACTGTTCGTAGTTTAGTTTTTTTAGCAAAGTAATTATCTTTCTTAAAACTGTTTTAACGGCTCAAATTCTACCCAATATTTAGGAGATTTCTTATCTTTGTAGAACACTTTTGACAAAAAATAATGGAGGCAGAGGAAAAATCGGTGAAAATATTAACCAAATATTTTAGTGATGTTCTTGATGAAATTGTTGTAGAAACGCTTTGGGCAGAAGTAGTCGATGAGGGAAAAGGATGGTATAAAATAGATAATGTTCCTTTTTATGGCGCAGAGTTTTCGTGTGGGGATGTTGTTTTAGCGGAGTATGATGAGGCGGAAATGTGCCTTGTTTATCGAAAAGTAGTTGAACATTCGGGAAATTCCACTGTGCAAGTTGTTATACTTGAAGACAGATTTGATATAGAATCTTTACGAGAGGAATTTAATGAATTGGGATTTTACTCGGAAAAGGCAACGAGCGGCTACTTTGTGTTGGAAATTCCTTTTGATAAAAATTATAATATTATTTATACTAAACTTTTAGAACTTCAAAACAAAGGCTTATTGGATTTTGCAGAGCCAGTTCTTTCGGAAAAACATTTTAAAGAAAAATAAAATATGTCATTAATAAAATCAATTTCAGGAATTAGAGGGACTATCGGAGGAAAAGTGGGAGACAATCTCACGCCGCTGGATGTGGTTAAATTTACCTCTGCATTTGGGTCTTGGCTTCAGAATAACAAAGGTAAAAAGGACTTGACGCTCGTTATTGGTAGAGATGCCAGAATTTCGGGGCAGATGGTTTCTTCGCTGGTTTCTGCTACTTTGCAGGGGCTGGGTATCCATGTGATAGACCTTGGACTTTCTACTACGCCTACGGTGGAGGTGATGGTGCCAGAACTTGGGGCAGATGGCGGAATTATCCTTACAGCTTCGCACAATCCTAAACAGTGGAACGCTCTGAAACTTCTCAATGAAAAAGGCGAATTTATCAATGGAGAAAACGGAGCTGAGGTTTTGGCGCTTGCTGAGCGTGAGGATTTCGGCTATGCGGAGGTGGATAACCTTGGTAAATACAAAACCAGAGAAGATGGTTTCGCGGTTCATATCGCTAAAATTCTTGCTCTGCCGATGGTAGATGCAGAGGCAGTGAAGGCTAAAAAATTCAAAGTAGTGCTAGATGCTGTAAATTCCACTGGGGGAATGGCTCTTCCGCCGCTTTTGGAGCAGCTTGGCTGTGAGGTGGTTAAGCTTTATTGTGAGCCAAATGGACATTTCCCTCATAATCCAGAACCATTGAAAGAGCACCTTACGGACATTTGTGATTTGGTGAAAAAGGAAAAAGCAGATTTGGGAATCGTGGTTGATCCCGATGTGGATAGACTTGCTCTTATCGATGAAAAAGGAGAAATGTTTGGTGAGGAATATACTTTGGTAGCCGTAGCAGATTATCTTTTAAGACATAAAAAAGGCGTGGCGGTGTCTAATCTTTCTTCCAGCCGTGCACTGCGAGATGTAGCGAAAATGCATGATTCTGAATATTTTGCGAGTGCAGTGGGAGAGGTGAATGTAGTAACCTTGATGAAGGAGAAAAATGCGGAGATCGGTGGAGAAGGAAATGGCGGAATTATCTATCCAGACCTACACTACGGAAGGGATTCGCTGGTTGGGGTGGCATTGTTTTTGACACATTTGGCGAAAGAAAACAAAACAGTTTCTGAACTAAGGGCTACATATCCTGCCTACTTTATGGGTAAGAAAAAAATAGAACTGACGCCAGAAATCAATGTAGATGAGGTTTTGGAGAAGATAAAAACAAAATATCAAAACGAGGAAATCTCTACGATAGACGGAGTGAAAATAGATTTTGCGGAGAACTGGGTTCATCTTAGAAAATCCAATACAGAACCGATAATCCGTATCTACACCGAAGCAAAATCCCAAAAAGAAGCCGATGAACTGGGGGATAGATTTATTGAGGAAATTAGAAGTTTAATTTAGATTTAAATTTAATTGAAATTATGGATTTATTTACAAAAATGCTTTTGGATTCAAAAGAAAACGATAAATTTCTATGCCTTTACGAATATTCGGATGATGATAAATTTTGGTTTGGTAAAGTTATTGATTTCAATGAAGAAATTATCATATTCCAACATTATACTAAATTTGGTAAGAAAGAAGGAAAGATAATATTGCGAAGGTCTATGATTAGTGAAATTGATTTTGATAATAAATATTCCAAAACTATGGCTTATGTTATCAGTCATAGATATGAGATAGACCGAAAAACAGAAATTCCAATAAACTGTGAAGATACCGAAAATTGGAGAAAGTCTTTTTTGGAACAAGTGAAAAATAGAACTGATTTTCTTACTTCTGTAAAGGTAAATGGTTCTTTTTACTCAGGTTTTGTAAAAGAAACAGATGAGGATTTTTTTATGCTGCATTGTATAGGTACTGATGGAGAAGATAAGGGAAATATAATTTTTAGAATAGAGGATGTGACGGAGTTTTCTTTTGATGATAGGGAAGACAGAAAAACATTGATGCTGTATCAATGGAAATCAAAAAACAATAAATAAAACGCTAAAAGCGATAGATTTTGGAAGAGGAATTTTTTGAAAATGAACTTGTAAAAAAGTTCGAAGAAATGATAGAAAATAACGATGAATATTATTTCAGTTCAGAGGAGCTGGAAGATATTATCGTGCATTATTTGGAGCTGGGAGATATTGCATTTGCGGAGTTGGCTGTCAACTATGCACTGAGACTGCACCCTAATTCCATAGAAATAAAAACCAAAAGATTAGAAATTCTTTTGGAACAGGAGAAATATACACAGGTAAAGGAGCTGATGGCGGAGCTTAAAAATTCATCGATGGAGACTATGGATTTTTTGGTCTGCTGTGCGAAATATTATTCCAATCTTGGAAATCCGAGAAGAGCCATAGAATATTGCGAAAAAGCTCTGAAATACGGCGAAGAGCAGAATTTTCTGCATAACTTCATCGCAGATGAATATGTGAATTTGGAAGACCCTTTTAATGCGCTGAAAAACTATAAATTAGCCCTAAAATATGATGCCTACGATGATTATTCATTGGAGAACATTATGATTTGCTATAATCAGCTGAATAAAGCCGATGAAGCAAGGAAATTTTTGGAAAATTATCTTGATGAATTTCCGTTTTCCGAAATGGGTTGGTATGAATATGGGCAGTTTCATTTTAACAAAAAGAATTATAGAGAAGCTATCAAGGGATTTGATTATGTGCTGGCAATCAACAGCGATTCCCTTTCTATTTATGGGAGCAAGGCGGCGTGTTATGAAGCGCTGAACGAATGGGAAAAAGCCATAGATGTCTATGAGGAATTGCTGGAATTAGAATACACCAAGGCTTTTACTTACTATAAAATAGGGCTTTGCTACAAGGAAATGAAACAATGGGCTTCTGCGCTGAGGGCCTTCCAGCAGTCGCTCAGGGAAGATCCGCAGTTTTATATGTCCATGATGGAGCAGTCGGATGTTTATTATGAAATGCACAAGTACGAGGAAGCGCTATATTTCGCGAAAGAGGCTGTTTCACTCAATGAAGCGAATCTGGATTATCAGAAAAAATTGGCTTTTCTATACATAGACGGCGGAAAATTTGAAGAGAGTATTTCCTGTTTGAAAAAAATCGTGGAAATGGAGCCAGACCGCTTCTACAACTGGTATGCATACAGCGAGGTGCTTATGCTCATCGGTGAGTATGAAGAGGCTGTTTCACTTTTAGAAAAAGCACTGAAACAGCACCATAGAGCGGAGCTTTTCTATCAAATGAGCAACTGCTATTTTCATCTGAAAGAAGAGCAGAAAGCCAAGGATTTCCTTGAAATAGCGCTTGATTTAGACCCGTCCTTATCAGAGGATATGCAGCAAAAATATCCGTATATAAGGGAAGAAGTCAAAAATAAAATAAAAAACAAAAGACAGTAATTAGTTACTGTCTTTTTCGTTAGAGAATTTATGCGTTTTTTTCGTTCCTTCGTAGGTTTCGTATTGTAGGAAACGGCATTCCAGCTTTCCATTGAATAGTTTGACTTTTCTGGAAGGGCGGAGTCCTATTTTCTTAACCGCTTCTAAATCAGAGGTTATAATCCAAGAAAGCGTGTTGGGATAGTTTTGCTTAAAGGTATCACCTATTTTTTTGTAAAAATCTTCTTCTTTGATGGAAATTCTTTTGTCATACGGCGGATTAAACATTACCATCAGAGGGAAAAGCTCTTTTTTAGACTCGAAGAAATTTTGTTTTCGGATTTCTATAATGTCTTCCATTTCTATGGATTCTACATTGGTTCTTGCGGCTTTTATAGCAGAAGGGTCAATATCGTAGCCGATGATTTTTCCAGAAAATTCGGTTATTTTATTCAGTCTAAATTCCCTGATTTTACTGAAAAGTTCAGCATCATAATTTTTCCAGTTTTGGAAGGCAAATTTCTTTCTGAAAATCTGTGCAGGGAGGTTTAGGGCAATCATAGCAGCTTCTATCAGAAGGGTTCCGCTTCCGCACATAGGGTCTAGGAAATTTCCCTTGCCGTCCCAACCAGCGATTTGGAGCATTCCTGCCGCCAAAACCTCATTGATAGGCGCTTCTGTCTGCTCTTTTCGGTAACCTCTTTTAAATAAAGCATCTCCCGAACTATCCAGCGAAATGCTCACCAGCTCTCGGTCTATGTGCAGCTGGAGTTTTATTTCTGGGTTTTTAGTGTCTATATCAGGGCGTTTTCTGTATTTTGCCTTGAAAAAATCTACAATGGCATCTTTCATTTTCAGGGTCATGAACTGGGAATGCCTGAATCTCTCGGAATTTATCGTAGCATCTATGGCAAAGGTCTGGTCTGGACTTAGGATTTCGTCCCACGGAAATGCGAAAATTTTATCATAAAATCGGTCTTCGTTCCACGCCTTGAAGGTAAGTATCGGTACTAAAATTTTCAGCGCTGTTCGGCAGGAATAGTTGATTTTATACAAGAATCCTAAATCTCCCTCGCAGGTTACTGCTCGGTTTTTTATTTCTACATTTCTTCCGCCCAGTTTTTTAACTTCGTCAGCGAGAGTATTTTCCAATCCAAAAAATGTTTTGATTTGAATATTGATGTTTTCTGTATTCATTAATTTTAAAATATTCTGCAAATTTAGTCAATAAAAGAGAAAAACTAAAAAAGAGAGAAAAAAATAGAAATTTCTTTAGGTTTCATTTTATAATGACTAAATTGCACTTTATTGAAAAGTATAATTTATGAAAAGAATAATTTTATTTTTTATGGCAGGGCTTTTTCTCGTTTCTTGTAGTAGGGAAAATGATAAAATGACCGATGAAACATTAGCAAATAGCGCAAAAATCCAGCTGCCAACCAAAGTAACAATAGCAGAAAACAACAAAGTAATATCGAACAGGTTTGAATACCAAAACGATAGCGAACTAAAGGAAATAATAGACGAAGGAAGTGGTGAGAGGATTGTTTTCGTGTATGAAAAAGATTTTATCACATCTAAAATCAGATATTCTCAGGCAGGAGAAGAACTAGGGAAGACTAATTATCAGTACAACAACGGAAAATTGTCATCAGTAATAGATGAAGTAGTGATATCAGATTCTGGAATTCAGTATAAGAAAGTCGTTACACGAGAGTATCGTTATAACGGCTCAGAGGTTTCAGTGAATGAGAATGTAAAATACCATTCAGAATCATATGCTTATAATCTTAGGGATGAAAATTTTACGCATACTTATGTTTTGAATGGAGAAAATATCACAAAAATTCATCACGAGATAAGCAAAAATGTTCCTAATAAGCATTTTTACCTAAATCCCAATAATATGGTGATAATAGATGAAGAGGTAACATATGATGCTAAAAATAGTCCATATAAAAATATCAAAGGTTTTTCTGTTTTGGCTGTCGAGTTTTGTAGTTTAGATAAGGATGAAAATACTATTGCTGATTATCTTAATTTTAGGTGGGTAAGCCACAATCCTACTTTAATCAAAAAATCAATAAATTCATATGGAAGTGGGGTCGATAGTAGTGAGTATAAATTTCAATATGAATATAAAAATAATTTCCCTATAAAAACGAAATTGAATATTAATAATCAGACTGTTACTACGATGGTTTATGAATATAATAAATAATATAAATGCCTTCTTTATTTGTGAGAAGGCATTTATTATTTCTATGGAGATGTTTATTTTAAAAATAACTAAATTTGCATTTCGTTTTATTCAATTTTTTTCGGATGGTAGTTTTTTTCCTTGTTCTCAGTGTTTTAGTGGGAGTTTTGTTAGGGAATTTTTTTGGGAATAATGAAAATTTAGCCAAAAGACTTCTGGTGCTCAGTGCTGGGTTTCTCATTGCGGTTTGTGTGGTGGAGGTTTTTCCGCAGATTTATAACTCTGGGAATGAGAATATTGGGCTTTGGGTCATCATTGGAGTGCTTTTGCAGATGGTTTTGGAAGGCATGACCAAGGGATTTGAGCACGGTCATTTTCATTATGAAAAATGTAATATTCTTCCTGTTGGGTTGCTGGTAGGTATGTTTATCCATGCGTTTATAGAAGGAATTCCATTGGCTGGAATGCATTTGGATTCGCCGTATTTGCTGGGTATTTTGGTGCATAATCTGCCGATTTCCTTTGTGCTGGGAGCTTTTCTGTTGAGAGAAAAGAAAAACAAGTTGATTGCGTGGGTTACCATCGCGTTTTTTGCGGCGGCATCTCCGCTGGGAATGGTGCTTGGGAAATACTTTAAACCTGAATGGCAGGCGTATTTCTTGGCGCTGTCGGGCGGGATTTTCCTGCATATTTCTTCGGTTATTATTTTTGAAAATAATAGTAAAAGCCACCAAATAAACTGGGAAAAAATGTTTTTGGTGATTTTGGGCGTGGGTGTGGCTCTAGCTGGGCATTTATTTCACGAACATAGCCATCATTAGCCAAAGTAATATTATCTTTGTAAAAAATTAAGTTTAAAAATCAAATAAAAATATGTTTCGAACACATACTAACGGCGAATTGTCGCTGAAAAATCTTAACGAAACCGTTACTCTTGCGGGCTGGGTGCAGACTATCCGTGACAAAGGATTTATGATTTGGGTGGATCTGCGCGACCGATATGGCATCACTCAGCTTGTTTTTGATGAGGAAAGAACTTCCAAAGACCTTTTGGAAAAGGCTAAAAACTTGGGGCGTGAATTTGTCATCCAAGTGGAAGGAAAAGTCATAGAAAGAGCCTCTAAAAACCCAAAAATCCCAACGGGAGAAATAGAGATTTTAGTAGAAAAACTCACTGTTTTGAACGAGTCTGTGCTGCCTCCTTTTACCATCGAAGATGAAACTGACGGTGGCGAGGAACTTCGTATGAAATACAGATATCTGGACATTAGAAGAAATCCAGTGAAGGATAAACTTATTTTCAGACATAAAATCGCTCAGAAAGTCCGAAATTATCTCTCTGAGCAGGGCTTTATAGAGGTGGAAACGCCTGTTCTTATCAAATCTACTCCAGAGGGCGCGAGGGATTTCGTGGTGCCGAGCCGTATGAACGAAGGGCAGTTTTATGCACTTCCGCAGTCGCCGCAGACCTTCAAACAGCTTCTGATGGTGGGTGGAATGGACAAATATTTTCAAATTGTAAAATGTTTCCGTGATGAAGACCTCCGTGCAGACAGACAGCCTGAATTTACCCAGATAGACTGCGAAATGGCTTTCGTGGAGCAGGAAGATGTGATGAATGTTTTCGAAGGTTTGGCAAAAAATCTTTTGGAGGAAACGACAGGAAAGAAATTCGGTCAATTCCCAAGAATGACTTTCGCGGAGGCGATGAGAAAATACGGAAATGACAAGCCAGATATCCGTTTCAGAATGGAATTCGTGGAGCTGAATGACCTTGTGAAAGGGAAAGAATTTAAAATCTTTGACGAAGCAGAACTTGTAGTCGGAATCAATGTAGAAGGGAAGGCAGACTACACAAGAAAACAGATAGATGAACTTATAGACTGGGTAAAACGCCCACAAATCGGAGCGAGCGGAATGGTTTGGGTAAAATTCCAAGAAGACGACGTGCTGACTTCTTCAGTGAATAAGTTTTATAACGA
>CAUQOP010000028.1:0-8611 GCA_963519505.1 uncultured Flavobacteriaceae bacterium
GTACAAGAGCCGATAAAGACTGATTATCAAAATATTAAAGGAATAGACCAGGGCTATTCTGCATATTACAAACATTATCTTCGTCAGGAAATTTCTACATACCTGAAAGATTATGAAAAGAAAACAGGAAAAGAACTGAACATATATAGAGATGGACTAAAGATATATGTTACCGTTGACTCCAAAATGCAGAAATATGCCGAAGAAGCGATAAAAGAACACTTGACCAATCTGCAGAAAAGTTTTGATAATGAACAGAAAAACAATAGAAAGAGACCGTTTTATCATATTTCTGACAAACAGGTTAATGACATTATGATGGCTTCTGTGAAGAGAACAGGAAGGTATAAACAACTTGCAGAGGCTGGTGTATCAGAGGATTCTATCCTTATGGAGTTTAAGAAACCTGTGAAAACTTCTATCTTTACTTGGGAAGGAGAGCAGGATGTGGAGATGTCTCCATGGGATTCTATCCGTTATCACAAGCAGATAGCACAGGCAGGACTTATGGCTATGGAGCCTACAACAGGAGATATTAAGGCTTGGGTCGGAGGGATTAACTGGGAGCATTTCCAGTATGACCATGTGAAACAAGGAAAAAGGCAGGTAGGTTCTACCTTTAAGCCTTTTGTGTATGCTACAGCAATTATAAATTTAGGAATGACACCATGTACGCCTATTTCTAATGCATCTTACAGCAGAGGTTCTTGGCATGTAAAAGGTTCTGGAGGTATGCTTAGAATGAAAGATGGTCTTGCTCATTCCAAAAACCCGATAGCAGTCCGTTTGATGGAGGCAGCAGGGCCTAAAAATGTAATTCAGTTAGCTAGAGATTTGGGGGTTACAGGCGAGATGACACCTGACTTAGCAACAGCCTTAGGGTCTTCAGATATTACAATTTATGAGATGCTTGGGGCTTATAGTACCTTTGCTAACTATGGGAATTATATAAAACCAGAGATGATTTGGCGTATCGAGGATGCCAACGGAAGGGTTATTAAGGAAGTAACAACAGAGGTCAGAGAAGTAATGAACCCTATACACGCTTATAGTATGATAGATATGATGAAAGGAGTGGCTAGCTATGGAACGGCATCTAGACAGCTTAGAAGTATGGGTATCAATGCAGAAATTGCTGGTAAAACAGGGACTACGCAGAAAAACTCAGATGGATGGTTCATAGGGATAACTCCTAAACTAGCCACAGGTGTTTGGGTAGGTTGGGAAGATAGAGCAACCCACTTCTGGAGTACAGGAGAAGGGCAGGGGGCAAAAATGGCACTTCCTATCTGGGGGTATTTTATGAAGAGAATTTATGCTGATAAATCATTGAAAATCACACAAGAAGATAAGTTTGAAAAACCATCAGACTGGAAAGGAGATTGTTCTGATTTGCAGGGGCTTGGAGGCTATGGAGACGAAGGAGGTTTGCAGACAATAGATGAAATACAAAATCCTAATAAAGGAAAAGATAAATCAAAATCAAACCAAAATAGGGAAGAGGATATTGACAGCAGGATAAACCAAGGGGATGATATAGATTTTAATCAATAAAAATAAAATAGAAATGACAGATTTCTCAGATATAGAAGATGATTTTTTTACAGGTAAGGAACATACGCCTCTTCGTAAAGATGCTTTTCTGCTTTCACCTGATGAAAAGATAGAAAAGATAGAAAAACTTTTTGGAGAGATTATGTATACCCTTGGGCTGGATATGACAGATGACAGCTTGAAAGACTCTCCAAAAAGAGTCGCAAAAATGTATGTGAATGAGATTTTTGGCGGGCTTCTTCCTGAAAACAAACCAGGGATTTCTACCTTTAAAAATCAATACAGATACCGCCAGATGCTTGTAGAAAAAGATATCACGGTATATTCTTTCTGCGAACATCACTTTTTGCCTATCATCGGAAGAGCTCATGTGGCTTACATTTCTAATGGAGAGGTTATAGGATTGTCTAAAATCAATAGAATTGTGAATTACTATGCTAGCCGTCCACAGGTTCAGGAGCGATTGACAATGCAGATTGTCCAAGCGATGAAAGAGGCTCTCGGAACAGAAGATGTGGCGTGTATCATAGATGCTAAACATCTTTGTGTAAATTGTAGAGGGATAAAAGACACCGCGAGCAGCACCATCACAGCTGAACTCAGCGGACTATTTAGAAAAAATCCTACAACAAGGAAAGAATTCCTGCACTATGTGGGAAGCCATACGAAACTTGACTAAAATTAAAATACGAAAATGAATATAGAACTTCAACAAAAACTAAATCTTGCTGTTCAAGCGCAAAAAGAATGGCGAGAGGTAAGTTTTGAGAAAAGACAAGAATTACTAAAGAATTTATCTAAAAATATTCTTGAAAATCATGAGGAATACAGCCAAATGATTACGCGAGAAATGCACAAACCTATTTCACAATCCAGAGGAGAGGTGAAGAAATGTGCACTGATGACCGACTATTATGTAGCTGCGGAAAATGTCCTAAAACCAGAGATTGTAGAAACCGAACTTTCTGCAAGTGAGGTTTATTACCAGCCAATGGGAGTTATTCTAGGAATTATGCCATGGAATTTCCCTTTCTGGCAGGCGCTTCGTTTTGCTGTGCCGACTATTTTGGCAGGAAATGTTGTCCTTCTGAAGCATGCATCTATCTGCAAAGGTTCGGGAAGAGCCATAGAAGAACTATTTAAAAAATCAGGCTTTCCAGAAGGGATTTTGCAGAATATAGAGTATTCATATGCTGATATAGAGGAGCTTATAACAAATCTGCTGGTGAAAGGAGTGAGCCTTACAGGAAGTGAGACAACGGGAAGAAAAATAGCATCTCTTGCAGGAGCGAATATTAAAAAATCTTTGTTGGAATTAGGAGGAAATGATGCTTTTATTGTTTTAGATGATACAGATTTAGATAAAACTGCTAAGCAGGGTGCAGCGGCAAGATTGAGAAACTGCGGGCAGGCATGTACTTCAGCGAAAAGATTCATTATCCAAGAAAGCATCTACGCTGAGTTTTTGGAAAAACTAAAAGCAGAATACCAAAAATATGAACTAGGCGACCCATTTGATGATAAAACAGAACTAAGCGGGCTGGCTTCAAAATCCTTTGCGGATGAGCTTCAGCAGCAGTATGAAAAGGCTTTGGAGCATGGAGCAGAGATTATAATTCCGCTGGAGAGAGTGGATGATATTTCATTTAAACCAGGGCTTATTAAGATGAACCTAGACAATCCGATGATTGATGAAGAGCTTTTCGGGCCGTTAGGAATGGTAATTTCAGCAAAAGATGACGAAGAAATTTTGAAAATAGCGAATAATACTAACTTCGGTCTAGGAAATTCTGTTTGGACAGCAAGTAAAGAGAGAGCTTATTTCTTTGCAGAAAATCTGGAGTCAGGAACAGTTTCTTTGAACAAATTGATGACTTCTGACCCTCGTTTCCCATTTGGAGGAACGAAAAACTCTGGATATGGATTGGAACTTTCTTTGAAAACTTTGAAAGAATTCTGCGTAACGAAGAGTGTTTTCGGTGAAGTGAAATAGTTTTACTTTCAAATAAAAATAAAAAACCGCTTAAAAAAGCGGTTTTTTTATTTAATGGTGTTTTTTACTATATTTTGATATTATCTATCTGAATAGTCGTAGTTGGCAGAGTTCCGCCTCCATGATATTCAAAGATGATAAATCCATTTCCTGTAAGCGTGGAAGGTTTTATCCAGTGTCCACTATTGGTGAAGTTTGCAGGATAATTAGTATTGTTAGAAGAAATAGTAAATGCGCTGGTGATGTCTGTCAGTGTGGCATTTAGGATATTTCCAGAAGGCTGATAGTCTGTAGAATAGTAGACTTTCAGAACATTTCCGTTGTAGTGTCCATCTTTAGAATCAAAGGAGAATTTAGTCATATTGGAGAAATTGACAGGCACGATGAACATCGTTCTAGATTCTGGTTTAGGACCTGTAGCACCAAAACCAAGGTTAAGGTATTTGTTTCCAGAATGGCTGGATACTCTCCAATATCTATTCCCTAATACAGGGTCATTAATGTATTTAGCAAACGCCTCAGAAGAAACACCTGTGTTATAAGATTCGAAATTTTCAGTAGTTCCTGCACCAGCATAAACGATGGCTGTTCCTCCTTTTGCAGGAGCTGTGTCTACTCTTTCCTCTGTGAAATTCACATCGCTGGTGCTTCTTATCAGCATTTGGTAAGTGGTGTTGTATTTACTTACCACGAAAGTGATACTTCCCTTCCCAGTAGGAAGTTTGTCTTTTCCAAAGTCAGCAAATTTAGATGTTCTCAGAATAGTTGTTTTTCCACTTGCATCTACTAACTCTCTGTTAGTATCAGCATTAGAAGAAACATCCACATAAGTTTTAGGACCATTAGGAACTAAAATTTCGCTGTCTGCAAACTGCACATTCGGAACAGTTACCAGTTTATTGATATGCTGAGCTTGTTTAGCTTCATCTAAATTAGCCAAAGCCAAAGGAACAAGGTTTGCAATGTCCGCTCTTCCGTTATTACATACGATAGAAAGGTAATTCCCAAGGGAAGAAGAAGGGATTTTTCCAACGGCATATTGAGCATCTGTGACACCTAATTTCGTTACACCTTTATCTACTCTTAAAATCAAGCCTTTTGCATTGATTCTGATATGAGTTCCCACAGGAAAATCTGTGTAGCTGTGTGTTTTTTCAATTTCTATTTGAAGTCCCACAGTAGGGTTTTCTGGTTTGTCTTGGAAAACAATAGTTTTGTAGAAATTACCCTTCTCATCGGAAGAAATCACATATCCATCAAAGATTTGGTCATCAGTGATAGTAAGGGCACTGCCGTTACTCGGAGCCAATGTCGCAAAGGCTGCCATAGTAGTATTAGTATCTCCAAACTTATTGGTACATGTAATATCTGGAATACTCCAGTCATCTTTTCTTACGCAGGAAGTGGTAATTCCGAATAGCAATAAAGCTCCTACAACCTGTTTTAGATATACTTTTTTCATTTTTATATATTTTTTAAAAGAATTACTAATTAAAATCTAAACTGAACATTTATGAAATAAGACCTTCCCTGTGCGTACCAATATTTAGGTGCGAAAGGAGAATATTGTTTGTCAAAATCCGCTGCAAAATCTATGTAAGATGCTTTTCTTGTCTGCTCGAATCCGCCTGTGATGTAGTTCTTGTTGTTCAGCAAGTTATTCACCGAAGCCGAAACCATCAGATAATATTTACCAAAGAGCCAAGATTTCCCCGCATTTACATTGACAAAGAATGCCGAAGGCAGTTGTTTCTGCTGAAGAACTCTTCTCAGTTCCGCTTCATCAAGCTCTGGGTATGGAGTTCCCGTAGAAGGATTGGTGATGAAATATTGGGTTCTGATAAGTGCAGCTGGGTCTAAATAAGAATTATCAAAATAATTCCAGTTCGCTCCTACCCACCAGTATTTAGGGTTATTGTATCTAAATCCAAGAGAGAATGCTGTCTGAGGCGTTCCTCCCTGTCTGTAGTTTTTGATATAGGCATCCCCAATGTAGGTATAAGTAGTTCCTCCAGAAGCGCCCACGGCATCGGAACTGAAATATAATTTAGGATTGTTATTATAAACATATTCGCCGTAGCTTGCCAGTCCTTGTAGAGAGAGCGTGGAGGTTACTTTTACTTCCAGTCCTAGTTCTAGTCCTCGGTTTTGTCGTTTCATATCCTTCATCACCTGCGTGAAGAAAGCACCATTAGTTACACCTTGTAAAACTGAACCATCAGCAAAGAAACGCTGAACATTGGTTTCGTTTTCAGAGTTGATGATGTATCCGCTCAACCTTGCTTTTACGAAAGGCGTAGAAAGCACATAGCTGAGGTCATTAGCATTGATAAACATACTTCTCATACCTTCCACTACGGATGAATTTACCCTTGGATTAAAGAATAAATCTTCCATGAAAGGCGCTTGGGAATAGGCTGTTCCGTTATAAACCAAGAAGTTTCGTCCATTGATTTTATAGACAACCTGTCCTTTTAGCCCAAAATTGGTAAATTCATAATCTTTGCTTCTTCCATAAGAATCTGGATATAGATAATGCTGGAATTTACCATCTCGGTACGAAGTAGAGTAACTGAACAATCCTCCCACGAAAACATCAAACTTGCCTGTGGAAAATTTCAGTGCTGGATTTACTTTTACTTCCTGTCTTCCGAAAGTGTAGTCGTAGCTTATTTTATCACCTACGCCTTTGTGAGTATCTGTTTCGTATTCGTTGTATTTTCCGCTTCCATTTCTCTTGTAAGGGTCTTTGTTCAGAGCATACTGCCCACCCAACAGGTCTTTTATTTCACGGTATTGGTCAGACTTGTAGTTTTGATAAGAAACATTTAGGATAAATCTTGTCTTATCATTGAAATTGTGCGTGAAATGTGTGGAAAGATTCCAAATTTTGTCATCATTCACATCATCCACTAGATAGAATATTGACCGCCCTTCGTAGCTGAGGTTAGCGTGATAAAATCTATTCCAATCTATCTGAGATACAGAAAGATTGTCATTTATCCAATTTTGAAGGACATTGTCATATCCTGCTTTTCCAAGGAAATAGCTTGGCAAGTTTTTATAATAAGTAGGCGAAGGATTTTGGGCATTATGCCAATCCAATCGCGAAGATTTTGTTTTTCCAAATTGATAAGAAAGCGTTGTCCAAAGTTCCGTTTTCTTATTGATTTTCCAATAATCTGTTAGCTGGAAAATAGGCTGAAAACCTCGTTTTACTCTCTCGCTTCTTTTTTCGCCATCCTGCCATCCCCAGTAGGAGTTGTAGTAGATTCCTTTGTAGTCATAGACTTCCTGCATGTTAGGGCTGGATGTAGCCCTTCTATATGGGTTTCCTACCATATTGAGCGTGAGGGTGTGTTTGTCATTGATTTTCTTTTCCACCCCTAAATATGCAGCGTAGGAATCATAGAAAGTTCCCTCTTGTATGCCTTCTTTTGCCCATCTTCGGCTGACCATTCCTGTGAAAGCCCAGCCATTTTTGTTCATTCCCGAAGTATATCGGTAAGAGAGCCTGTGGCGGTAGTTTCTATTCGTAAGTGAGTAAGTCAGCTGGCTTCCTTTTCTGTACTCGCTCGCCTTTGTGTTTTTATAAATCACAGAGCTGATACCTCCGAAAGCGTATTCAGACGGCGAGTGGTTGGTGGCAACCTCTGGATAACGAGTAATCTCATTCAGTCCTCCCCAGCTGCTGAAATCTATATTTCCATTGTTTTGTTTTGACATGGACACGCCGTTGAACATCATTTCTCCAGACCTGCTGTCCAAACCTCTCGGACGGAACCAGTAAATTCCCAGATCATACCCTGCGATTTTATTGAAAATATCCTGCGAAGACTGCAGCAGTCCCACAGTGGTCTGAAGTGAGCTGTTGTCATCATCATTGTCACTATCGCTGTCCAGCAGAGTGAAGCCTTGTTCAGTAGAGTTGTAAAGAACCGAATTTAAGACAATAACGCCCAAATCCTTTCTTTTTTCTCCCTCCTGCACACTGAAATCAATGGTCTTGGTTTCGTAATTATTTTTAAAGACAACTATCTGATAATTACCAGGTTTCAAATCTACAAACTGGAAATACCCGATTTTGTCTGCAATCATATTCTCCTCCGAGCCTTTCATGTCTACTTCAGCTCGTTCCACAGGCTTGCCTTTCTCATCTTTTATATAAGCGTAAACCGTGGTTTGTGCGTTACAGAAGTGCATTGCAGCAACTGTAAAACCGCAAATCAAGACAGATTTTTTAAACATTTTCTAATCTAATTTAACAAGTTTTAACAAAAATAGACTTAAAGTTTAATTAAAACGAATATAACGATATGAAATAAATCATATCAATTTCTTTTCCTAAATGAAAAGAAAAATTTAAATTTATCGGCTTTTAACACAGATAAGTTATCATGAGACAAGTATTTATCGTTATTTTTGGTGTTTTTGGTTTGTTTTATATTGCCCAGATGAAAAGAACTGCTGCAGTGGGATTTTATAATGTGGAAAACCTCTGGGATACCGTGAAATCTGTGGATTATATAGATGCGACGCTTCCTGTTCATCATGTCAATTTCCATAGAAGCGTGCCTTTGGATTCTTTGAAATATTTGGAAATTACCAAAGATTACAAAGGGCCGTGGGACTATGAGCGGATAAAAGGACAAAAAGTAGTGAGAAAACAGATACTTTCGGATGATTTTACGCCTAAAAGCAATAAAAATTACACTTATAACATTTACCAGCAGAAGCTGAAAAACATCGCGCAGGTTATCTCTGAAATCGGCTCTAAATACACTAAAACTGCACCCGCAGTGGTGGGACTTGTGGAGGTGGAAAACCGCCAAGTCGTAGAGGCGCTGACTCAGCAGGACGCCCTGAAAAAGTATGACTATGGCGTGGTGCATTATAATTCCTTTGATGCGCGTGGGATAGATGTAGCGCTGATTTATCAGAAGAAAAGATTTACCGTGACCAATTCTTATAAAAAAGAACTTGTGCTTTTCCGTGAAGATGGCAAAAGAGAATATACAAGGGATTTGTTGGTGGTTTCTGGGATTTTGGATGGAGAAAAAGTGG
>CAUQOP010000029.1:0-8371 GCA_963519505.1 uncultured Flavobacteriaceae bacterium
AAAAAACACATTCCAAAAGGAATGTGTTTTTTATTTATCGGAATTTTTCTTATTTCAAAATATATTTTTGGTGGTATTTTACTAGATTTTCTATGGGTTTTTGTACGATAGTTCCTATATTTAGGCGGTAGTAAGAAGCCACGGATTTTAGAATCTCTTGGTAGATATAGGATATGGAACCCACAAAATTGATTTCACAAGAGAAACAGTTTTTATAAGGGAGAATATGATATTCGAAGAACCTTTTCATTTCTTGAAATACTAGATTTTGTAGGTAAGGATGGTTTTTCCTCTCGGCTACGAATTTATTGAAAGAAGCCAGATAAGAGTTCGCCATAGGAGAGTGGTAGATTTTTTGGATAAGATCAGCAGCAGATAGCTGGTAGGTCTGCTCAAAATCATCAGCCAAGTCCTTTGGTAGTTTTTTCATGAAAAAATCCCTCACGACAGCTTTTCCGATGGTGCTTCCGCTTCCCTCATCTCCCAGCATATGCCCTAGTGAAGGGAGTTCTCTGTGTAAAGTTTCTCCATCAAAGAGGCAGGAGTTAGACCCTGTTCCTAAAATACATACAATGGCAGGAGTTCCCTGATAAGCAGCATAAGCAGCGGCTGTAAGGTCTTCCTGCACAGAGATTTCTGCATTTGGGAAGACTTTTTGGATTTCGCTTTTTACGATTTCTTTATTTTCGTCAAAACCACAGCCTGCACCATAGAAATAGATGTTTTTAAGGTCGTTTTTGATTTTTATAAGGTCTGGATTTTTTTCTATTTCGCTGGCTATTTTATCATGTGCTATGATATTAGGATTTAGCCCAATGGTCTGTGTTTTCAGCAGTATTTCTTTGCCGTTTTCTTGTAAAAGAACCCAATCACATTTGGTGGCTCCGCCATCTACGATTGCAATCATATTTTTGTGTAATTTTTTGGGAACGAAAATAAGGAATAATTTTTTAATTTTAATCAAAATCCACTGCGAATCTTTTTTCACTCAAATGAATTAAAAGTTTAAATTTGCCCTCGTAAAACGAAATGAATGATTTTAAACCAAAATAAATATTTTTTTGTTTTGGTGAAAAGTAATATTAACAGATAAATTATTGATATTGAAAAAGATACTTGTTTATATTTGGCGAGGCTGGTTCGTGCTTTTAGGAATATTTTTGACACTATTTTTAGGTTTTTTTGTTTATTTTTTAGCATTAAACGACAGATATACCAAACAATGCTACAAACTGATAAGAATGTGGTGTCTTGGGATGTTTTATGGAATGGGTTTTCGGTATGATTTTATAAAAGAAACCGAAAAAAATATAGACCCTAATAAACAGTACATCATCATAGCCAATCATACCTCTATGATAGATGTGATGCTTCCGTGTATTCTGCACCCAGAGCATCCTATTTGTTTTGTGGGGAAGAAAGAATTGGAAAAAATCCCTATCTTTGGCTCTATCTACAAAAGGGTATTTGTAAGCGTGGATAGAAGCGACCCAAAAAGCAGGGCGGATGTCTACACCAAGTGTGCAGAGCGTATAAAGGAAGGGAAAAGTATAGCGATTTTCCCAGAGGGAGGCGTTCCAGATGATACTTCTATCGTGCTGGATAATTTCAAAAATGGGGCTTTTTCTATGGCGGTGGAGCATCAGGTAGAAATATTGGTTTACACCTTTGTAGGATTAAAAGAAATGTTTCCTTTTGATAATAGTAAGGGATATCCTGGTAAAATGAAGGTTTATTTTAATGATATACTAGAGCCTGATACGGATATGGAAACCCTGAAACAGAAGGCTTACGATATGATATTGAAAACAATAGAAAAAAATTAAATTTTGATATGAAACAGCAGGAGCAACAAACCAAGTGGTCGCAGTTTATTCCACTGATAAGTGTATTTTTCTTTTGGGGATTTGTGGCAGCGAGTAATGACATTCTGATCCCTGTATTTAAAAACAGTTTTACGCTTTCGCAGCTGGAATCTCAGTTGGTAAATAATGCTTTCTATGCGGCGTATTTCGTGGGTTCACTGGTGTTTTTTATCATTTCTATGCGGAGCGATGTCCTCCAAAAATTTGGATACAAAAAAACTCTTGCTTTTGGGCTTTCTATCTCAGCTATAGGCGCGTTTTTGTTTGTGCCGGCAGCTTCTATGAATAATTATTGGATTTTTCTGACAGCCTTGTTTGTGGTTGGTTTAGGGTTTTCTGTACAGCAGATAGTAGCCAATCCACTTGCCATAAAAATGGGTAGTCCAGAAACTGGGACGCACCGTCTGACGATGGCCGGTGGAATCAATTCGCTGGGAACTACGATAGGGCCGATTATCCTTGGAATTGCGATTTTTGGGAATCAAAATTCTTCATCAAGCCTTAATCTGAATGATGTCAAAATTCCTTTCGTTATTTTAGGATTGGCGTTTCTTTTAGTTGCGGCGTTTTTGATGTTTTCTAAAATAGAAGACCCGTCAAAAGAGGAAGAAACCCAAGAGGAAGGCGCAGAGGAAGGATTTAATATATTAAAATACCCACAGCTGATGATGGGAATGCTGGCGATTTTCATTTATGTAGGAGTAGAGGTTTCTATCGTGAGTAATCTTCCTGCTTTGCTCCAAACCTCTGAATTTGGGGGGCTTTTAGAGGAGAATTTAGCGCCGTTTATTTCGCTTTATTGGGGAAGTTTGATGATTGGCCGTTGGAATGGCGGAGTTAATGTATTTGATTTCTCTAAATCTACCAATATGGTTCTGAAATTCATCGTGCCGTTTGTTGCCTTTGGAATTATCATAGGAGCCAATATTCTCAGTGGTAAAGATGTTTCTTCGTTTTATATTTATCCTGTGTGGATAGTTATTTTTGTGCTGATGAGCTTTTTAGGCGGCAAAAATGCAGGGAAAACCCTTATGATTTTTGGTTTGGCTGGGGTTCTGATGATGTTTTTTGGTTTGGTGTATCCAGACAAAGAAACGGCGAGATATTTCTTTATTTCAGGCGGTCTGTTCTGCTCTATCATGTGGCCGGCTATTTTTGACTTGGCGATTACAGGGCTTGGCAAAAACACAGGGAAAGCTTCTTCCTTCTTGATAATGATGATTTTGGGCGGTGGGATTATTCCACTGATGCAGGGCGCGATTTGTGACTTTGATTTGAAAAATCCAAATGGAATTTTTGGGCTTTCGTACACTCATTTTTCGTACATTATTCCGCTATTTTGTTTCGCATATTTGGCGTTTTATGGATTTATAACGCCTAAGATTTTGAAAAAACAAGGCGCTGTTTAATCATTAAAAATAGAATAAAAAATGCTATCAAAGAGAAGATTTTGGGTAGGGTTGTTCGTTATTCAGATTCTTCTCTTTTATCTGTTTTCTCGGTGGAGCGGAGTGGTCTATTTCGTTGATTTTCTTTTTGAGCAAAAAAAATATCTTTTTCAGTCCCTTTTTTCTAAAATTCCTTTTTCGTTAGGGGATGTTGTTTATTTTGTTTTGGGGCTACTTTTGGTTTTTAGCCTTTTCAAATTATTTAATTCTAAAACAAGGAAAGTCTATTCATTACGGCTTTTGAGGGGGCTTAATGTTTTTTATTTCGTTTATCAGTTAGTTTGGGGTATGACTTATTTTCAGCGGCCGATTGTTTTGGCTTTGGATGAAAAAGAACCACAAATTGTAGAAATAAAAGCTCTTGCACTGAAATATTTACATCAAGCAAAGCATACCAGAATGCTCGTAAAAGAGGATGGAAAAGGTGTTTTCCAGATTCAGGATATAGAAAAAATAAAACGAGAAATCCTCTCTCAGCAGAAAAAAATTCCTGCTTTTTTAGGGAATAAAATTTCTACCGAAATTGATAATTTTAAACCAAGTCTGTATTCTGGATTTATGAATTATACGGGAGTTTTGGGATATTACAATCCGTTCAGCACAGAGGCGCAGTATAATTCTCATCTGCCGCACACCTATCTTCCATTTACTTTGTCTCATGAATCCGCCCATCAACTGGGGTTTGCCCGCGAGCAGGAGGCTAATTTTGTGGGGTATTTGGTAGGAATTAGTTCCGAAAATCCAGAGTTGAGATACAGCACAGAATATTTTGCCTTAAAGAGTCTGCTCAGAGCTTTGATTACAGAGGATGAAGATTTTGTGAAAACAGTAATAGCACAATACAGTGACGAAATGAAGAGGGATTATCAAGCAGAGAAAGATTTTGTGGAGGAATATCAAGGGCCGATGAACGCATTTTTTGCGTTTACAAATGACCTGTTTTTGAAGACAAATCAGCAGGAAGGAGCCGTTACTTACAGCTATTTTGTGGATTTATTGGTTCGTTACGAAAGGATGAATCTCAATAAATAAAAACCCTCATATTTAGCATATGAGGGCAAAAACACAAATGATGAAAAAATTATTACTTTTAGCAATGCCTAACAGGCTTTTTAAAAGGGTGAGCAAAAGTAATAATAAATTTTATAATAAAAAAATAATTTCACAATAAATTGTTTAATTTTTCGATTAAATAAAAATGTTTTGAATGAATATCTTTTAAAGGATTTATTTTATAATTTGTATGTATGTTTTTTTTGTTTAATTTTTTTGTAAAGCGAGCAAATTCATATATTTATAAATAAAAAAATAGAATTTTTTAAAAACAAATTTTATGTCCTTTCATTCCTTTTTATGCTATATTTTTAAAAAGAATGATGGAAAGAAACCGATAAATTTCTTACTTTTGTCACCATTAGTGAAAAATTAGAATTATGACTTCGAAAGAAATACGCCAGAAATTTTTAGAATTTTTTAAAAGCAAAGAGCATGAGATAGTGCCTTCTGCACCTATCGTTTTGAAAGATGACCCTACGCTGATGTTTTCCAACTCGGGGATGACTCAGTTTAAGGACTTTTTTCTCGGATACAAAGAACCGAAATCTGTCCGTGTAGCCGATACACAAAAGTGTTTGAGAGTTTCAGGAAAGCATAACGATTTGGACGATGTAGGGCGTGATACCTATCACCATACGATGTTTGAGATGCTGGGGAACTGGTCTTTTGGGGATTATTTCAAAAAAGAAGCGATTGCTTGGGCGTGGGAACTTTTGACCGAAGTTTATAAAATACCGAAAGAAAATCTGTATGTTACGATTTTCGAAGGAGATGCTTCCGAAAACTTGGAAAGAGACCAAGATGCATACGATTTTTGGAAACAATATATTGACGAAAGCCGAATTTTAAACGGAAACAAGAAAGATAATTTCTGGGAAATGGGCGAGCAGGGACCATGTGGACCATGTTCTGAAATTCATGTGGATTTGAGAAGTGAAGATGAAAAAGCCAGAGTTTCAGGAAAAGATTTGGTGAATAATGACCATCCGCAGGTTGTAGAGATTTGGAATCTTGTATTTATGGAATTTAACCGAAAAGCAGATGGTTCATTAGAAAAATTACCAAAACAGAATGTGGATACAGGGATGGGCTTTGAGCGTCTTTGTATGGCGCTTCAGGGGAAATCTTCTAACTATGATACGGATGTTTTCACGCCTTTGATAGAGAAGGTAGAGGAACTTTCAGGGAAAAAATATACAGGAAAGCTGGATGACGAAAAGGATATCGCTATCCGTGTGATTGTAGACCACATTCGTGCTGTTTCTTTTGCTATCGCCGACGGGCAGCTTCCTTCCAATGGTGGAGCAGGATATGTTATCAGAAGGATTTTGAGAAGGGCGATTCGTTATGCATTTACTTTCCTTGGGCAGAAAGAACCATTTATTTACAAATTGGTGGCTACACTCGCTCAGCAGATGGGAGGAGCTTTCCCAGAGCTGGACAAGCAGTATGAATTGATTAAAAATGTGATAAAAGAAGAGGAAAATTCATTCTTGAGAACTCTGGAACAAGGACTTCTGATGCTGGATACGATGATGAATAACGCGACTGAAAAAGTGATTTCAGGAAGCAAGGCATTTGAGCTGTATGACACCTATGGTTTCCCGATAGACCTTACGGCGCTTATTCTCACAGAGAAAGGTTTCACTTTGGATGAAAAAGGCTTTGAAGAGGAATTACAAAAACAAAAAGAACGCTCTCGTGCTGCGGCACAGATGAAAACTGATGACTGGGTGGTTCTTCGTGAGGATGATGAGGAAGAATTCATTGGGTATGATACTTTGGAGGGAATAGTTCGTGTGACCAAATACAGAAAAGTAGAAAGCCAAAAGGACGGAACGCTTTATCATTTGGTGTTTAATGTTACTCCGTTTTATCCAGAAGGCGGGGGGCAGGTAGGAGACAAAGGTCTTTTGGTTTCTGCAAATGGCGATGTTACTTATATCATTGATACTAAGAAAGAAAACAACTTGATAATTCATCTTTCGGAAACTTTACCGATGAATATAGATGAACCTCTGAAGGCGGAGGTAAAGGGAAGAATCCTTGCAGAGGCGAATCACTCGGCTACGCACTTGCTGCATCAGGCGCTTAGAGAGGTTCTAGGAACGCATGTGGAGCAGAGAGGTTCTCGTGTAGATACGCAGTCTCTGAGATTTGACTTTTCTCATTTCCAAAAAATGACCGATGAGGAAATTTGCGAAGTAGAAAAAAGAGTAAATGAGAGAATTCACCAAAAAATAGCGCTTCAAGAGCATAGAAATATCACGATGCAGCAGGCGATGGACGCTGGTGCGATGGCGCTTTTTGGAGAGAAATACGGAGACAGAGTTCGTATGATTCAGTTTGGAGAAAGTAAAGAACTTTGTGGGGGAACACATGTGAAAAATACATCGGATATTTGGTATTTCAAAATCGTTTCTGAAGGAGCAGTAGCAGCAGGAATCCGCCGTGTGGAAGCCATTACGAGAGATAGAGTAAGACAGTATTTCTCTGATTTGGAAGAACAAGCGGATAAACTTTCAGAACTACTAAAATCCAAAGATTTGGTAAAACAAGTAGAAAAATTATTGGAAGAAAATAATGCTCTGAAAGCAGAAATAGAAGCTTTGAAAAAAGAAAAAGCAAAAGGAGAAATTCAAAACTGGAAGAACGACTTTTTAGAGAAAGGAGACAAAAAACTTTTGGTAAAAAGAACATCTCTGGATGCGGGAACAGTGAAAGATATAGTCTTTCAGCTGAAAAAAGAAGTTCCGCAGTCTGTGGTAGTTATCCTTTCTGATGCTGGAGAAAAACCAATGCTTACGGTAGGGGTTTCAGCGGATATAGAGGATAAATATCATGCAGGAAACATCGTGAAAGACCTTGCGAAAGAAATCCAAGGCGGCGGCGGTGGAAACCCAGGCTTTGCGACTGCGGGCGGGAAAAACCTAGATGGCTTAGCCAATGCAGAGAAAAAAGCATTAGAACTATAAAAAGAAAAAGCTCCTTCAAAAAGGAGCTTTTTTTATTTTTTCTTATTGAAAACTACATCTATCAAAACGCCAGAGATGATTATGATTACGCCGGCAATCAGTGAGAAAGTCAGGGTTTCACCGAATAGTCCCACGCTTATCATTACAGCCGCCACAGGCTCCACAGCTCCCATGATGGCGGTAGGCGTAGAACCGATATATTTAATGGCATAAACCAGCGAAACCACTGATAAAGCCGTAGTTATCAGCGAGAATAAAGCCAAATGAGTGCCGATTTCCAGAGAAGGGATAGCAACACTGTTTCCTAAAACAAGCGTTTTAACGAGGAAAAACAACGACGCAAATACCATTGAATAAAAAGAAACTTTCACGCCAGAAGCATTGATTTTAGTTTTATTTACAATAATCATATACAAAGCATACATCAATGCGCCCAGCAGCGAAACGAAAAGTCCGATGTAATTGATCTTAAAATTATCTTTAATGCTCAAAACACCCACTCCCACAACTACGATAACTAGTGAAATGGTGGTGGCAAGCGTTATTTTTTCTTTGAAAAATATTCCCAAAATAAGAGCAACTATAATGGGATAAATGAAAAATATAGTAGATGCAATCCCAGGGCTCAGAAAATCATATGCTATAAACAGAAATTCCGCCGATAGAGCGTAGAAAAGCCCTAAAATGCTTAAAACAATGCCTTCTTTTAAATTGATTTTTACGCTTTCTTTTTGGTAGAAAACCAAATATCCCAAAATTAGAATTGCCGCAATCAAGAACCGATAAAATAAAGCGGTATCCACAGAGAAAAAATCCAGTTTTTTCAATGGAATCATAAAAAGCGGAATCATTCCGTAAGTAAGTGCCGAAACGAGGGCAAACAAATACCCTTTTAGTGTATCACTCATTGTTTAGATGATTTTAAAATTTGCCCATTTTTGGGCAAATAATTCCGCAAAAATAGGAAAAACCCGTCAGATAACTTTTAAAAAGAAGTCAAGAATGTTAAAAAACCTAAGATAACCCC
>CAUQOP010000030.1:0-8019 GCA_963519505.1 uncultured Flavobacteriaceae bacterium
AAATTTCCGTGATAATGTGCATAACGGTAGTAAACGCACGTGTGAAAATGAACCGTGCAAAAGAAAAACTAAAAACCCTCATCAAAAAATAAGGCTATGGACGAATTAGAATTGCTAAAAAAAGACTGGAAAGAAAATAAATCTGATGATTTTAAAAATTATACAGAAAAAGAACTTTTCGCAATGACCAAAAAAAGGTCTGTTTCCATCGCAAAATGGGTGTTTATCATTGCTTTGTTGGAGCTGGGATTTTGGTTTTTAATTGGGTATTTAATGCCTTCTTCTTCGGAAGATAAGGAATATTATGAAGCATTAAACAGCAGCCCTCTTATAAAGGGAATATTGTATGTTTTAGGAGAGTTTGCTACTTATTTACCATATGTTTTTATAGGTTTACTTTTATATTTAAATTTTAAAATAAAAAGAGAAGAAAACCCTAAAAAACTGATGGAAAAAATCCTCCTGATGAAAAAATGTATCCAATGGTATATTAGAATATTTTTAGGAGAAATTGTGGCGTTTTTCATCATCAGTATGATATTGTCATTTTATATAGAAAGTAATTCTTTGGAGGGAGCTGAATTAGAAGAATTGTATCTTTTTGCATTTGTAATGTTTATTCCTCTTTTAATGATTATTTTCATTTTTGCTTTATTCCTAAGATTTATTTATCATCTCGTTTATGGAAACCTACTACATAAACTGAAACAAAACTACGAAGAACTCAGCCGAATGGAAGAGTAAAAAGGATACATCCTATAATCCAAAAACGCCCTGATGAAAATTTTCATCAGGGCGTTTCCATTAAAATTAAATATAATTATGAAAAGATTTATTACTCTTTATTTTTAATGGCCTCGGTTATTTTTTGGCTAAGTTCTTCGGTGAGCTCTGGGTTGTCTTTTAGAAGTTCTTTCACAGCATCTCTACCTTGTCCTAGTTTAGTGTCTCCATAGCTGAACCATGAGCCGCTTTTCTTGATTACATCATAATCTACACCAAGGTCTAAGATTTCTCCAATTTTAGAAACTCCCTCGCCGTACATAATGTCAAATTCTGCCTGTCTGAAAGGAGGCGCTACTTTATTTTTCACTACTTTTACTTTTACTCGGCTTCCTACGGCTTCATCGCCTACCTTTATCGGTGTACTGGCTTTTCTGATGTCTATTCTCACAGAAGCGTAGAATTTAAGGGCGTTTCCACCAGTAGTCGTTTCTGGGTTACCAAACATTACACCTATTTTCTCTCTCAGCTGGTTGATGAAAATCACGGTACATTTGGTTTTATTGATAGTTCCTGTGAGTTTTCTCAATGCTTGAGACATCAGCCTAGCGTGTAGTCCCATTTTGGAATCTCCCATGTCGCCGTCTATTTCAGCTTTTGGAGTAAGAGCCGCCACAGAGTCTATTACTACCATGTCTATCGCACCGGAACGGATGAGGTTGTCCGCGATTTCAAGGGCTTGCTCTCCATTGTCTGGCTGAGAAATAATAAGGTTCTCTAAATCAATTCCCAATTTAGCAGCATAACTTCTGTCAAAGGCATGCTCTGCATCTATGAAAGCTGCTATTCCTCCTGCTTTTTGGGCTTCGGCAATAGCGTGTAATGTAAGGGTAGTTTTCCCTGATGATTCAGGTCCAAAAATCTCTATCACTCTTCCTCGCGGATATCCACCTACACCAAGGGCAATATCCAACCCCAAAGAACCAGACGGAATCACTTCTATTGTATCATCTACTGCGCTGTCTCCCAGCTTCATTACAGTTCCTTTTCCATAGGTCTTGTCCATTTTTTCTAGGACTAGACTCAGTGCTTTTTTCTTATCTTCTAAATTACTCATCTTCGATCAAATATTGCCTCAAAGTTACAAATATTTTAGTAGATATTATCAATTTTGTTTTTAAAAAATTTCCATCAAAATAAAATCCTAGGAATCATAATAGACTAAAGAAAAAAATAAAAATCCTTATCTTTGGCAAAATCTTTTAAATACAAAAAAGTAATGTTAAAAGCAGGTTTAGTAGGTGCTGGACATCTCGGAAAAATACATTTGAAATTGCTCAACCAATCAGAAAAATACGATTTGGTGGGCTTTCATGATAAAGATATAGAAAATGCCAAAAAGCTGGAAGCAGAATTTGGGTACAAATTTTATGAAAACTTGGACGAACTCTTGGATAAAATACAGGTTCTAGATATTGTGACGCCTACATTTTATCATCATGACTATGCTAAAATAGCCATAGAAAGAGGCTTGGATTTTTTCATAGAAAAGCCTGTAACTCAGACTTTGGAGCAGGCAGAAGAGATTATTCAGCTTTGTAATGAAAAGGGAATCAGAGCGCAGGTAGGGCATGTAGAGCGCTACAATCCTGCATTTATCGCTACGAAGCCGTTTATCAGCGAACCAAAATTCATTGAAATCCACCGTTTGGCTGAGTTTAATCCAAGAGGAACGGATGTTTCTGTGGTTTTGGATTTGATGATACATGATTTGGATATTTTGCTTTCTTTGGTGAAATCTCCTGTGAAAAACATCCACGCAAGCGGAGTCTGTGTGGTTAGCAAATCGCCTGATATTGCCAATGCCAGAATAGAATTTGAGAATGGGTGTGTGGCGAACCTTACCACAAGCCGAATTTCAATGAAATCCATGCGAAAGAGCCGATTTTTCCAAAGAGACGCCTATATTTCGGTGGATTTCTTAGAGAAAAAAGCCGAAGTTATCCGTATGAAACCAGCTCCAGAAAATCCATCAGATTTTGATATGATTATCCAAAATGCAGAGGGCGAGAGAAACCAAATCATATTCGAATATCCTAATATCCAGCCAAATAATGCGATTTTGGATGAATTGGAAAGTTTCGCAAATTCCATCACCAAGAATAAGCCCGTGGAGGTAAGTCTGGAAGATGGAACAGAAGCGCTGAAAGTGGCTTTGGAAATTATGAAACTAATTGATAAAAAATAATTTATATGAAAGCTTTTAAATTTATTTTGTTGTTATTTATTACTTCTGCATCACTTGTTTTTGGTCAGGAGAAAAGATATTTCTTTAAGTATGAGTATCTTCCAAATTCAAAGTATTTAATTAAATATAAAATAGATATGGATGGGGGATATAAATTTGTGGGAAACAAGGAAGTGTTAGATAAAATAGGAATGGATGGGGTGAAAATGACTATAAATTCAGATATAGAAAGTACCTTTTCTACACAAAAAAAGCAAGGTGAAAATGTTCCATTCATATTAGAATATACCAAATACTTTTACGAAGCAGAAATTAATGGAGAGAAAGTGAACAGAAAAATTCCCTTACAAGGAGTTAAATTGATTGGTGATATTGTAAATGGTAAGAAAATGGAGGTTAAGAATGTAGAAGGAAACATCGATGAAGATACAAAGAAGATATTGATAGAATCGATTAAACAATTTTCTGCAATAGATACTCATTTTCCTAAAGAAGGTCTAAAAATAGGTGATAGTTTTGATATGGTTATACCATATAAACAAAGTATACCGCAAGTGGGCGATATAGAAATGAAAATGAATGTAAAATATAAACTCTTAAAAGTAGAAAAAGAGGAAGCCTATTTTGATATATTGATAGATTTTGTAATGGGAGATAAGAATGTTAAAAACATGGACTTGTCTGCATCTGGTGATGGAAAAGGTTTTTTATTATTTGATATGAAAAATAATTATTTTACCAGTCAGAATATAGACATGACTATTAATTTAAAATTAAAAACAGAATTACTTACACTTGAAAATACTTCTAAAGCAAAATCTGTCGTTACTCAACAAAAAATAAAATAAAAATATTTTTTAGAGAAACTACATTTATATTTATTAACTTTGCAAAACCTTATAAGGTATATATTTTTAGTTAAACAATTTAAATTTAGAAAGTTATGAAATTACCAAAGTTTTTGATGGCAGATAATTCAGAATTTCCAGAGGATTTATTCGTTGTACATACAGAATATCCAAGATTTATCCTAAATGTAGAGGAAGAAGAAGTAGAATGGCTGGATGATTTGGAAGGAGATGATGAGGAAACCGTTGCAAATGAAGCTACAAAAGTAGTAGAAGAAGCATTCGCATGGTGTGATGAAGAATTAGCGAAATACGACGATTTGGAAGATTAATTATCTTTAAAACAAAATAAAAACCCACTTTTTAGGTGGGTTTTTTATTTTATAGACCGAAAGCCTTTTTGATTTCTTCTACTTTATCCAGTTTCTCCCAAGTGAAAAACTCTAAACCTTTGATAGTGAGTTCGTTTTTAGCGCCTTTGTTAAAGGTTTTATCCGCTACATAATAATTTCTTCCCATGTGTCCATAGGCTGCCGTTTCGCGGTAGATAGGATTTCTCAGTTTTAGGTTTTGCTCTATCGCATAAGGTCTTAAGTCAAATAATTGCTGTACTTTTTCTGCGATTTCGCCATCAGTTAGATTTACTTTGGAAGTTCCATAAGTGTTGATATACAAACCACAAGGTTTAGCAACTCCGATGGCATAAGAAATCTGAACTAAAATTTCATCCGCTACACCTGCTGCTACAAGGTTTTTAGCGATGTGTCTCATGGCATAGGCTGCACTTCTATCCACTTTAGAAGGGTCTTTTCCAGAGAATGCTCCACCTCCGTGAGCGCCTTTTCCTCCGTAAGTATCTACGATAATTTTTCTTCCTGTAAGTCCTGTATCTCCGTGCGGACCACCGATTACGAATTTCCCAGTAGGGTTGATATGGAATGTAATATTTTCATTGAAAAGCGCCTGAATTTCAGGTTTTTGTTTCGCTTTAACTTTTGGAATTAAAATCTCGATGATGTCTTTTCTGATTTTTGCCAGCATGTTTTCTTCTGTGTCAAATTCATCATGCTGAGTAGAAACCACGATGCTGTCTATTCTCACAGGCTTGTGATTATCAGAATATTCTATCGTAACTTGTGATTTTGCATCAGGACGAAGGTAGGTGATTTCCTTATTTTCTCTCCTCAATGCAGAAAGCTCTCTCAAAATAGAATGAGCCAAGTCTAATGCCAGCGGCATGTAGTTTTCGGTTTCGTTTGTCGCATATCCGAACATAATTCCTTGGTCACCAGCACCTTGTGCGTTTGCTTTGGTCTCAAAATCAGAATTTTGGGTAATTCTGTCCACGCCTTGGTTGATATCTGGCGACTGCTCATGGATAGCAGAAATCACTCCACAAGAATCTCCATTGAACATGTATTCGCCTTTTGTGTAGCCGATATCATTGATAACCTCCCTAGCGATGGTCTGCACATCAAGGTAAGCCTCAGATTTTACCTCGCCAGCTAGGACAACCTGCCCAGTGGTTACAAGCGTTTCACAAGCTACTTTTGAGTTCTTATCATAGGCCAAGAAATGGTCTATCAGCGCATCGGATATTTGGTCTGCGATTTTGTCTGGATGTCCTTCAGATACGGACTCTGATGTAAATAAGTAAGCCATAAATTTCTTTATTTTTGGGTTATAGATTTTAAAATTTATATAAACTGTGAAACCAAAATAAAGAAACTAAAAAGAGAATTTCTGTTTTAGCATTTTTTATTGAGGTTGCAATCAGCACAAATTTTTCCTCTTAATTTTATAAAGCAAATTTACATAAAAAAAATTAAACTTCAAAATTAAACTTTATTGAGGAGCGATAATAGAGAAGTCCTTCGGATTTTTATTGTAATTAAGCTGTTTTGACAAAGCCTCTTTTATAAAGGCTCCAAATTCATTGAGCATCTTTTGTTTATAAGTTGGTTTGTAATAAATGAGGCTGATTTCTCTGGAAGGGAAAGGTTTTTTAAAATGGAAAACTTTTTTCTTCTGCTCTTCCGAAAGCTGCTGCACGGCAAGTTCTGGCAGCACAGTAATGCCTCCTGTCTTGTCCACCATTTTTATAAGAGTGCTAATGTTAGATGCCGAGAATTCCAAGTTTTTGGGTTTCAGTGAGTTTTCCCTTAGATGACAGATGGATTCCATTTGTTTTCTCAAGCAGTTTCCCTCTTCCAAAAGCCAAAACTTATCCGAATTAAAATCCTCAGAACCTATAAAATATTCATCTTTATTTTCATAAGAGGAATAAATCAGCAGTTCTTCATTAAACAGAAAATCGCTGAAAAACTCTTCTGTTTCATGATATGGGGTAGAAATGATACCTGCATCTATTTCGCCAGATTTTAGCGATTTTATGATGTTTTCGGTATTCATTTCGTGGATGTTCATTTCTATTTTTTGGTTTTGATTTAGAAAATCAAAAATTTCGTTTGGAATAAGAAACCCAGAAACCGTAGGAATAATCCCAAGGTTGATTTTCCCAGCCAATACATTATTGAGCGAATGAGCTTTATTTTTTAGTTCTGTAATGCTTTCTAACACCGCTTTAGCAGAGGAAATAATCTCATCTCCAGCATCGGTGGTGCGGATAGGATGGGTGGTTCTGTCGAAGATTTTTATACTAAGTTCATCTTCTAATTTCTGAATCATCGCGCTGAGTGTAGGCTGTGTGACATGACAGGCCAAAGCCGCTTTCCCAAAATGCTTGTATTTATCAACGGCGATGAGGTATTCTAACTGCTGGATGTTCATGATTTCAAAAATATTTTATATAAAACTTATTTTCAATAAAGCAAAGTTACAAAATTACTGTAACCAATCCTGATTGTACGAAAACAGAATTGTTTACAGCGAATTTACAAACTTATGTATAGAACTATTTTACGGTCTCTTTGTAAGAATCCGTAAAACTCTGTCTCTGTCCTGTGTAAGAAGTGAAATTTGTGCTCCAGTTCTGAACTCTAGCTCCTGTGTATGTTTTAGTTACTGTCCATTTCACAAATAGATTACCATAAATGTCAGTAGCTTTTACTTCTACAAAAGATTTGAATCCTTTATTTACTTCAAAAGAAATATTTTCTGATATTCCACTTCTCAGATATATTTTTCTCTTGTTTCCATTGGCATCTCTATAGGTTACAGAGCCGTTAATAGAATTATTACCTTGATATTGAACCTGCAGTTTAGCCGTGTATATGGCATCATCATCTTTATCCCTAGAACAGGAAGAAACGATAAAACCCAAAACTAATGCAAGTGCACCCACTAAAATACTTCTTTTTGATAAAAACTTTTTCATTTTAAAAATTAAATTTTTTGTTTTTAATAATTCTCAAAAATTATACCAATAGAGGATAATAATGTCATTAACAGCTTTTTTTTCTATGCATAAGACTCGGTAGGAGCACAAGTACAGATTAGATTTCTGTCTCCATAGGCATCATCTACACGAGAAACTGAAGCGAAGAACTTGTTTTCTCTTATCCATTCCAGAGGATATGCTGCTTTTTCTCGGCTATATGGTTTGTCCCATGCATCAGAGATTACCAGTTGTTCCGTATGAGGTGCATTTTTCAAGACATTGTTTTCTTTGTCAGCTTTGCCGTTTGCTATTTCATCAATTTCATATTTGATGTTTATTAAAGCTTCCGCAAATCTATCAAGCTCCTCTTTGCTTTCGGATTCGGTAGGCTCTATCATAAGAGTTCCTGCCACAGGGAAAGATACCGTAGGCGCGTGGAATCCGTAGTCCATTAGTCTTTTCGCAATATCGCCCACTTCTATACCATAGGTTTTGAATGGTCGGAAATCTACGATACATTCGTGTGCAACTCTTTCATTTTCATTGCTATACAAAATAGAATAATGCTCTTTTAGCACATCTTTTAGGTAATTTGCGTTTAGAATAGCATATTCTGTGGCTTTTTTTAGTCCTTGGGTTCCCAGCATTTTGATGTAGGCGTAGGAAATATTTACCACAAGGGCAGAACCATATGGAGCAGAAGAAATAGCATCGATAGAATGCTCTGAACCGATTTTAACATTTGGATTCGAAGGTAAGAACGGAACCAAATGTTTCGCTACACAGATAGGTCCTACACCAGGTCCGCCGCCACCATGAGGAATAGCAAAGGTTTTATGTAAGTTTAGGTGGCATACATC
>CAUQOP010000031.1:0-7964 GCA_963519505.1 uncultured Flavobacteriaceae bacterium
TTCTTACAAAGGATTTACTCAAAATAGTGCAAATGCTGGATCTATCAATTTAGGATATGCATATAATTTTTAAAACAATTTCATAGTTAAACAAGAAAGGCCGAAAAAAATTCGGTCTTTTTTTTGTTCTTAGATAAATTGACAATTAAATACTTCAGCGAAATGTTTTTTTATTCTATTTTTCACTTCATCTATATTGACTTTTTGTCCTAGTTCTTGTTCTAGGGAAGTTACTTGTTTGCCCTTTATTCCACAGGGGATAATGTAGTCAAAATATTTCATGTCGGTATTAACATTAAAAGCAAAGCCGTGCATGGTGACCCATCGGGATGCCTTTACACCCATGGCGCAGATTTTCCTAGCGTAGGGTTTTCCTACATCCAGCCAAACACCAGTTTCGCCTTTTGAGCGGTCGCCATGAAGTCCATAGTCAGCCATAGTTCTTATAATAACTTCCTCTAAGTTTCTCATATACAGGTGAATATCCGTTACGAAATTTTCTAAATCCAAAATAGGATAGCCTACTATCTGCCCAAATCCGTGGTAAGTAATATCTCCGCCGCGATTGGTTTTCACAAAATCGGCGTTTATCTGTTTTAGTTTTTCTGTGTTGATGAGCATATTGTTTTCATCGCCGCTTTTTCCCAGAGTATAGATGTGAGGATGTTCTACGAATAAAAAGAAATTAGGTGTAATGTCTTGGTTTTCAAAAGAAAGTTCTCTATTTTTTAGTTTTATGTCAATGATTTTTTGCATCAGTTCTCCTTGATAGTTCCATGCTTTTTGGTAGTCTATTAGCCCTAAATCATCAAATTTTACCTGTTTATTCATGCTTCAAAAATATAAAAAATAAGGCAAATGAGAAACTTTAAATTTAGCACGGATGATAAATTAAAAATCATATTTTTGTAGAAAATAAAATAAAAAATGTTTACAAAAATATCTATCCATAGAGTAGGGAATAAAATCAATCAAGAGGGGCTTTTTCTTTCGGAGGACGAACTTATTTTGGATGAGGATATGAGAGAATTTTTATCAGATTTTTTCATAAAATCCTTTAAATCAGAAGAGAAATTTCAGTTTTATCATGAATCTAATATAGAAAACAATGAGCTTTATACCTATGTTTCGGAGATTTTTGAGGATAAAGACTGGTTTCACGAGCATTCCCGAAAAATAGCCAAATATCTGTATGAAATCACTGATAATCCGAGAGTTTTGTCTGGGGAGTGCTGCGTGGTCTATTTTGAGGATGATTCAGAGAATGGCGCGAAAATGGACTCTTTGGGGATTTTCAAAATGGAGAAAAAAGATACTTTTTTGAAAGTGCTGGCAGAAGATGAAAATTTCCAAGTAAATAAGGATTTTGGGTTTAATCTCAGTAAAATAGACAAAGGCTGTATAATTTATAACATTCAGAAGGAAGAGGGATTTGTGGTAAAGGCTTTTGACAATAATAAAAATGGAGATTCTGAATATTGGTTTGATAAGTTCCTGCACATCCGCCAAAGAAATGATGAGTATTTCAGCACAGAGAGCACGCTGAGCCTTTATAAAAACTATATAACGAATCAGCTTCCGCAGGAATTTGAGGTTTCGAAGGCTGACCAAGCTGATTTTTTGAACAAGACAATCAATTTTTTCAAAGAAAAAGAGCGATTTGATTTTGATGAATTTACTAATGAGGTTTTGCAGGATAAGAATGTGATAGAGAGTTTTTCTAATTATAAAACCGAATATGAGCAGGAGTTTCAGGTGGATATCGCAGAGGAATTTCCTATTTCTGAAGCGGCGGTAAAGAAGCAAGCCAGAAACTATAAATCTGTAATAAAACTGGATAAAAATTTCCATATCTATGTACATGGTGACCGTAGAAAAATAGAGCAGGGTGAGGATGAAAAAGGAAAATTCTATAAGGTTTATTATCAGGAAGAAAATTAAATTTATTTTGTAACTTTGTAGGAATTTTAAAAAAATACAAATGATTTTTTATCTTAGAGGTGTTGTCAGTGAACTAACTCCTACTTATGCTGTCATGGATGTTGGCGGTGTGGGCTATTATGTGGGAATTAGTGTGCAGACATCACAAAAACTGCATTTAGGAAAAGAATCTACAATATACACTCAGCAGATTATCCGTGAAGATGCCCATTTGCTCTTTGGCTTTTTTGATAAAGAGGAGAGAGAGATGTTTAATCTTCTCATCAGTGTAAATGGCGTGGGGGCAGTGTCGGCGATGATTTTGCTTTCGTCATTAGAGCTTTCGGATATTGCCCAAGCTATTTTGTCTGGTAACAGCGGTGTTCTTCAAAAAGTAAAAGGAATAGGCGCTAAAACGGCAGAGAGAATCATCATAGATTTGAGAGATAAAGTTCAGAAATTTGATGGTTTAGGAGCGGGCAGCACAGCGATTCTTGATAATAAAATAAAAGAAGAAGCGTTATCAGCATTAGAGGTATTGGGTATTCCAAGAAAAACCAGTGAGAAAATAGCGGATAAGATTTTGAAACAAAATCCAGAAGCGAGTGTAGAAGAGTTGGTAAAACAAGTTTTAAAAAATATATAAGGCTGATTTAGTGAAAAAAGCGACTATACTAAAGGCGTCTAATTTATTTTTCCTTTCATTATTCAGTGATAATGTATGGGCTCAAACAGAAAAAGAAACCATAGAAAATAAGGAATTTACAATTCCTAATCCCACTCGTTATGAGGCGTTTTATGACATTAAAACAGGGATGTATTATCTGTATCCCAAAATTGGGAATCTGGTGGTAGGAGAGCCGCTTACGATGACACCTTTGCAGTATTCACAATATTTACAGAATAAAAATATTCGTGAATTTTTTCGTCAGAAGGCTGGCGAAGGGACATATGCGCAGATAGGCGACAAGGAGGAGGAAGCGAAGAAAAAATCGCTTTTGCCGAATATCACGATTAGAAACCGAATTTTTGAGACTATTTTCGGCGGGAACAAGATAGAGCTTATTCCGCAGGGATATGCTACTTTTGACCTTGGTATTTTACACCAAAAAATAGATAATCCACTTATACTTCCTAATAATAGAAAATCCTTTACGATAGATGTTCAGCAGAGGATAAATGTAGGAATAGTAGGGAAAGTAGGGGAAAACTTACAGCTGAGAGCCAACTATGATACCCAGAGTGGTTTTGCTTTTGAAAATAAAGTAAATCTTGTCTGGACAGGAACGGGAAGTTCTTGGAAAGATGCCCAAGATAAACTATCTAAAAAGCTAAATGACAGAAGCAGAGATGATGGCGAGGATAGAATCATCAAAAAAGTGGAGGTTGGGAATATCAACATGCCTCTTTCCACAAGCTTGATTAGAGGTTCGGAGTCTCTTTTTGGGATAAAGACAGAGTTTCAGCTTGGGAAAACTACAGGGACATTTGTATTTTCACAGCAGCAGGGCGAGGTGCAGACCGTAGTTGCACAAAATGGAGGAGCTTCCAAGAGCTTTAAAATCAATGCGGTAGATTATGAGGATAACCAGCACTTTTTCATTGGGCAATATTTTAATAACCACTATGATGGAGCATTGTTACAATATCCTCTTATCAATTCTAAAATAGCGATTAACAGGATAGAAGTATGGGTGCTGGATCAAGGGTCTGGTGACCTCCAATCGCAGAAAACCATTGTGGGGGTCAGGGACTTAGGAGAAGGGGCTCTTACGGCTTACCCTGATAACTCAGTGAATAGTGTTTATCGAGATGTTTCCAATTTGACAGGAATCCGTGATGTAACCACAGCGTATAATTCCATTAAAAACCAATCTCTCTATGATGCGGCTACTGGAACTAACCAGCCATATCAGGAGGGAGAGAATTTTATTTTTAATAGAAGAGCCAGAAAACTTAGCGAAAGCGAGTTTAGGTATCATCCACAGCTGGGATATATTTCCCTAAATCAAAGACTAAATGATAATCAGCTCCTTGCGGTATCTTTCTCATATACCATAAATGGAGATGATTCCAAAGTATACAAAGTAGGGGAGTTTTCGGAAGATAATTCCTCTGTATTGATAACGAAATTGCTTAAACCCAATACCGTTACCAAAACCACATCTCCTATGTGGGATCTCATGATGAAGAACATTTATCCTCTGGATGGGACACAGATTTCGTCAGAAGATTTCTTCATGAATGTTTACTATCGTGACCCATCAAATGGTAAGGTCAGCTATCTACCAGGAACGGGCGTTCAGGATATTAACTTGCTGAAATTGTTCAACTGGGATAGACTGAATTCTAACGGAGACGGACAGCAGGATGGCGACGGGCAGTTTGACTTTGTCCCAGGGCTGACCATTGATGAGAATAATGGTAAATTGATATTTACTAAAACACAGCCGTTTGGTAAGTATATAGAAAATGTTTTGGGAGGAAATGACCCTAAATTTGTCTTTTCGGATTTATATACACAGCTGAAATCTGTGGCTACACAGGCTAATTTGGCTCAAAGATATACATTAGAAGGGAGGTTTAAAGGCTCTGGAGCTCAGGGAATAGCACTCGGTGCAGTGAATATTCCGAAAGGTTCGGTGAAAGTAACTTCCAACGGCGTAGAACTCGTGGAAGGAGTGGACTACACGGTGGACTATTTGCTTGGAACAGTTACGATTATCAATGAAATAATTAAACAATCTGGGCAGGCTATCAGTGTGAGTCTGGAAAACCAGTTGGCGTTTAATACACAGAAAAAAAGGTTCATTGGGCTTAATTTAGAAAGGAAAATCAGTGATAATTTCCTCATCGGAGCTACGATGGTTAATTACAGAGAAACACCTTTGACCCATAAAGTCCAGCTTGGGCAGGAAGCAGTGAATAACACCATGCTCGGAATGAATATAGCCTATAATAACGAGGCTCCGTTCCTTACGAGATTGACAAACAAAATCCCGCTCATTAGCACAGATACAAAATCTAATATCAGTTTTCGAGCAGAGGCGGCTTACCTTATCCCTGGTGAAAATAGCAATATGCAAAATCAATCTTATATAGATGATTTTGAGCAGGCTACTTCTCGTATTTCTTTGAAAGAGCCTTCTATGTGGAGTTTGGCTTCTAAACCAGAGCAAAATACGAGCGACCCTATATTTAATACAGCTAATTTAAGTAATAACTTGACCTATGGCTACGGAAGGGGGCTTATTTCTTGGTATAATATAGACCCTAGGTTCTACGGAGTAGGCGGATCTGCACCTAATGGAGTAAGTGCGCAGAGCTTGTCCAACCACGCCTCACGAAGAGTTCATCAGGGAGAATTATACACGATAAAAGACTATGTAGCAGGAGAAGAAAATTTCCTGAATACTTTTGATATTTCATACTATCCAACAGAAAGAGGGCCTTATAACTTTAATCCATCAGAAACTACACAAGACAGATGGGGAGGACTTATGCGGTCAATATCTGTTTCTAACTTTGTGAATTCTAATATAGAATATGTAGAGTTCTGGATGATGGATCCGTATGCAGATGGTGGAACTTTGGGAACAAATCCTAAGTTATTGCTACATCTTGGTAATGTTTCTGAAGATGTCCTAAAAGATGGCGTTTTACAATACGAAAATGGACATCCTACGAGTTCAGACCCAGCCAATGTTACGACTACCAACTGGGGTAATCAGCCTAAACAAGCGCCTGTGCTCTATGCATTCTCATCAGAGGGAGCGGAGCGGTCTACGCAGGATTTAGGGTATGATGGGCTTGATAATCAGTCGGAAGCAGCGAAATTCGGGACTTCTTTTGTGAATCCTGTGACTAATGCTGTAGACCCAGCATCTGATGACTTTGTATTTCCTTTGTCTAATAAGTTCCAAGGTTCACAAGCAGGCTCTCTGGTGGAACGATACAGATATTTTAGAAACCCAGATGGAAACTCAGAAGCCAATTCATTAGAAGTTGCTACACAAACTCCTGATGCAGAGGATGTAAATAGAGACTTTAACCTTGACCAAAACGAAAGCTATAACCAATATACAGTAAAGCTGGATAGAGCGAGTTTGGTTTTAGGGCAAAATAATATAGTGGATGTAAAGGAAGTTTCCACAAGATTCCAAGACGGAAGGTCTGGAACCAATAAATGGTATCTTTTCCGTATTCCAGTAAGCCAGTTTGATACCACAGCAGGGGAGCGCAGTACAGATGTGCTGAACAATGTTCGTTTCATGAGAATGGTTCTTACAGGTTTTGATGAGACTACTACGCTTAGATTTGGTAGTTTGGATTTGGTTCGTTCCGATTGGAGAAGATACACCAAACCACTCGCTGTAGATGCCACTACTAACGAAGGTTTTGGAACGGTAAATACGGATAATCTAGAAATAGGAAGTGTAAACTTGGAAGAAAACGGACAAGGAACGCCTCCATATGTGCTGCCTCCAGGAATAGACCGAGAGGTTTTGAGCGGAACAGCTGGTACACAGAGACAAAATGAAGGCTCTCTTTACATGAAAGTAATAGGGCTGAGTAATGATGCTCGTGGGATCTTTAAAAATACCACACTCGATTTGCGTAGGTATGAAAAGCTAGAAATGTTTGTTCATGCCCAAGATTTGAAAAATCTGACCTCTACAGCTCTCGATGATAAAACCAAGTTCTTTATCCGTTTCGGTAGTGATGCTACGGATAACTACTATGAATACGAGGCTTCCCTTAAATATACTTCTTCTAACAGTAGAACACCTTATGAAATCTGGCCTTCGGAAAATATGGTAAGTCTGGAATTAACGGAACTAACGGCTATTAAAGGAAGAAGAGATAAGAATGGAGCTCGTGCCGATACTAGATATACAGATGGAAGCTATGGAGATGCCAATAAGAAAATTTATGTAAAAGGTCGCCCAAGTATAGGGAATATCAATACCATAGTATTAGGGGTAAGAAACCAAGATGCATCTAGCGTGTCCAAAGATATTTTGCTTTGGATAAATGAAATCCGTGCTTCTGGAATTAAAAACCAAGGAGGATATGCAGCAAATGCTAATTTGACTTTTAATTTAGGTGATTTTGCGATGGTTAATGCCAGCGGGTCTGTATCTACAGTTGGTTTCGGAACCATTGTCCAAAAACCATCAGAAAGGTCACAGACAGATAATACTACTTTACACATCAGCACCACGGTAAATCTGGATAAATTCTTGCCAGAGAAAGCAGGAATGAAAATTCCGTTTAACTACTCCTATACACAGAGCATAGAAGACCCTAAATATAATCCGCTGGATAATGATGTAGAACTGAAAAACAGCCCAGTAAGAGACCAGCTGAAAAAAATAGTGAGAACCTACTCTCAGCAGAGAAGTATAGGGGTGGTCAATATGCAGAAACAGAGAATGAACTCTGAGAAGAAATCCAAATTCTACGATGTAGAAAACCTTTCCCTTACGGCTGTTTATAATGATGATTTTTATAGAGATGTCTATACGACGAGGAATTATCGCCAGTATTTCAAAGGGTATTTGGATTATAATTTTAATTTTAAACCTTGGGTGATACGGCCGTTTAATAAGTTGATAAGCGACACATCCAAAGCGGCTAAATACCTGAACTGGATAAAAGAAGTTAATTTTAACCCAATTCCTACTCGATTGTCTTTCAGAGCGGAGTTGGACAGAACATATAGTGAGCTTCAGTATAGAAATATAGATGCACTGCTGACAGGTACTCTAGGGGATGATTTCCAAATGATAAAGGGAAGAACCTTCTATTTCGGATGGCAGTATAATCTTGGATTTAATTTTACTAAATCCCTGAAATTGGATATCAACTCGTATACCCGAACGCTCAATGACCATATTTCTGTAAATGGAATGAATAACCGCTCTATTTTTAGGGATTTGTTCCGTGCAGGAAGACCTGTTTTGTATAACCACAAAGTACAGCTTAATTATAAGTTGCCGTTTGAGCATTTCCCATATTTGGATTTCATCAATGCAGAGGTG
>CAUQOP010000032.1:0-7879 GCA_963519505.1 uncultured Flavobacteriaceae bacterium
TATGTAGCGGTAGTTTATTTATGTTATGATAAAAATTTTTTCTTTCATTTTTAAATCTAACCTCAACATAATCACACTCATTCAGTGGAGATTTTATATTGGCAAGCCAGTCAAAAACATTCAGTTTATAACTGTTCCCGCAGGTATCTACTTTGTCACAGCCCGTCTCGCTTTTAGAGCCACAACTATGTGAAGAATCGCCAGATGTTCTACATCCACAACTCATATTTATCTTTTGTTTATTCTTGCAAATGTAGTTATTTTTTAGCGAAAAACAATATTAAAATAGTTCTTCCCTAAATCACCATCGACAGGGCTATTCTCTTTCTATCTGTGTCTATTTCTATTATTTTCACTTTTACCTGCTGGTGGAGTTTTACCACTTCACTAGGATCGCTCACGAATCCGTCTTTCAGCTGGGAAATATGCACCAGCCCATTTTCTTTTATCCCTATATCCACAAAACACCCGAAAGCCGTGATATTGCTCACTATCCCAGGAAGTATCATTCCTGTTTTCAGATCTTCAAAGGTTTTTATATTTGGGTCAAACTCAAAGACTTTGCTCGCTTTCCTTGGGTCAAGCCCTGGTTTTAGAAGTTCTTTCAGAATATCCTTTATCCCTAAAATTCCGATGTCCTCTGTAGTGTATTTTTCTGGTGAAATTTGTTTAATTTTCTCCTCATTAGCGATAAGGTCTATCGTTTTGATACCGATGTCTTTCGCCATTTTTTCTACGATTTTGTAGGCTTCTGGATGCACGGAGGAATTATCCAAAGGATTTTTGCCGTCTTTTATTCGGATGAATGCCGCCGCCTGCTGGAATGCCTTTTCGCCCAGACGAGGAACTTTTTTTATCTGATTTCTATCCACAAAAGCACCATTTTCGGTTCGGTAAGCTACAATATTTTCTGCAAGTTTTTCGCCAATACCAGAGACATAACTCAGCAGGGATTTACTCGCCGTATTGATGTTAATCCCTACCGAATTTACGCATTTTACGACCGTGCTGTCCAGCTCTTCTTTTAATAAAGTCTGGTCTACATCGTGCTGATACTGCCCTACACCGATGCTCTTTGGGTCTATTTTTACCAACTCGGCAAGCGGGTCAGACAGCCTCCTTCCGATAGAGACGGCACCTCTCACAGTGATGTCATAATCAGGAAATTCATCTCGGGCAATTTTACTCGCGGAATAAACGGACGCTCCAGCTTCGGACACCACGAAAACCTGCAAAGGTCTGTCAAACGCTATTTTCTTAATGAAAAACTCGGTTTCACGAGAGGCCGTTCCGTTCCCGATAGAAATCGCCTCAATATGGTAAGCCTCCACTATAGAGCGGATTTTTTTCATCGCGGTGGCTGTTTCTTTCTGTGGAGCGTGTGGATAAATGGTCTCATTATGAAGCAAATCGCCTTTTTCATCAAGACAAACCACCTTACAGCCCGTTCTATACCCTGGGTCTATGGCTAAAATCCGCTTCTCGCCGAGAGGCGAAGCCAAAAGCAGCTGTGTCAAATTTTCAGAAAAGATAGAAATCGCCTTTTCATCGGCTTTAATCTTGGCTTCCTGCAAAATTTCATTTGAAATAGATGGCTCCAAAAGTCTTTTGTAGGCATCTTGAGCCGCAAGGATGATTTGCTCTGCACACGAAGGCGAAGCTGTTTTCACCAAACTTCCCTCCATGAAAATAAGGATTTCTTCTTTGTCAATATCAATACTCACTTTTATAAAACCCTCTTTTTCAGCGCGGAGCATCGCCAGAAGTCTGTGAGATGGGATTTTGTTCAGCGGTTCGCTCCAATCAAAATATTGGGCGTATTTCTGTGCCTCTTCTTCCTCTTTTTTGGTTTTGACTACTTTGCTGGAAATCACAGCTTTTCGCTGAAAAATTCTTCTAAGATTTTTTCTAATGAAAATATTTTCGTTTATCCATTCTGCGATGATGTCCCTCGCGCCTTGAAGCGCCTCCTCCACGCTAGAAACTTCTTTATTCAGATAATTCTGCGCCGTTTGCTCTATGTCACCATTTTTCTGAGCCATGATGATTTTTGCCAAAGGTTCCAGCCCTTTTTCTTTTGCGGCATCGGCTTTGGTTTTTCTTCGTTTTTTAAAGGGAAGATATAGGTCTTCTATCTCCTGTAAATCAAAGCTTTGCTCTATTTTTGCACGGAGTTCGGGTGTGAGTTTTTCCTGCTGTTCTATGGATTTCAGAACGCTTTCTTTTCTCTTTTGGATTTCATCAAAATTTTTGCTAAGTTTCTGAATCTGTTCTATTTCCACCTCGTCGAGGTTTCCTGTTTTATCTTTTCTATATCGCGCAATAAAGGGAATGGTGCAGTCCTCCGAAAGCAGCTGCAAAACGGCGTTGATCTGTTTTTCTTGAAGTGAAATATTCTGCTGAATGAATTGTATCTTGTCCATTGTTCTTTTGATAAATAATCCGCAAAATAAACAAACTTTAATTTAAAATGTCTAATGTTTTTTAATTATCTTTGTCAGTCTTAATAAAACATAATATGAATCATCAACTAAAAATATTCAATTCCTTAAAAGGAGAAAAAGAAGTTTTTGTGCCTTTGCACGAGAATAATGTAGGAATGTATGTCTGTGGCCCTACGGTGTACAGCAATGTGCATTTGGGAAATGTGCGTACCTTTATGTCGTTTGATTTTGTGTATCGTACGCTGAAGTTTTTGGGCTACAAAGTGCGCTATGTCCGTAACATTACCGATGCAGGACACCTTACCGATGACGGCGATGTGAACAACGACCGTTTCGTAAAACAATCCCGATTAGAAAAGCTAGAACCTATGGAAATCGTACAAAAATACACGGTTGATTTCCATAAAGTTTTGGATATTTTCAATCTCCTTCCGCCGACTATAGAACCTACTGCGACAGGGCATATATTGGAACAAATCCAGCTTACAGAAAAACTCTTAAATGATGGTTTTGCGTATGAGAGTAATGGTTCTGTGTATTTCGATGTGCTGGAATACAACAAACGCGGACTCAACTACGGTGAACTTTCCAATAGAAATATAGAAGAGCTTTTTGCGAACACCCGCGACCTTGATGGACAAGGCGAAAAACGCAATCCTCAGGACTTCGCACTATGGAAAAAAGCTTCACCAGCTCACATTATGCGCTGGGCTTCTCCTTGGGGCGATGGTTTCCCTGGTTGGCACCTCGAATGTACAGTGATGAGCACCAAATACCTTGGTAATCAGTTTGATATCCACGGAGGCGGTATGGATTTAAAATTCCCTCACCACGAATGCGAAATCGCACAAGGTAAAGCAGGACACGGCGAAAGCCCAGTTCGCTACTGGATACACGCTAATATGCTGACAATGAACGGACAACGAATGAGCAAATCGACAGGGAACTACATTTTGCCGATGCAGCTTATCAATGGTGATAATACTTTCTTTGAGAAGGCTTTTGCGCCTGCGGTGATTCGTTTCTGCTTTATGCAAGCGCACTACCGCAGTGTACTTGACATCTCTAATGAAGCGATGCTTGCTGCCGAAAAAGGCTTTAACAGACTAATGGAAGCAATAAAAGCACTGAATGAAATCAATACCGAAATAGAGCATCCTACTGCGCTCCCTATATCTGAATGGAGAGAAAAGTGCTACAATGCGCTATTGGATGATTTTAATTCGCCTATACTTATCGCTCATCTTTTCGAAGCGGTGAAATGGATTTTCCAAGTGAAAAACGGAGAAGAAAAAATATCCATCGATGAACTTCACGAATTGAAAACACTTATGAACGCCTTTGTTTTCGATGTTTTGGGCTTACGAAACGAAGAGCAGGCAGCAGGAAATAACGACAAACTAGATGGTGTGGTTCAGCTCCTTATCAATATGAGAATGGAGGCTCGTGCTAACAAAGACTGGGCGCTTTCGGACAAAATCCGAGATGAATTATCCGCAATCGGCATCCAGCTCAAAGACGGAAAAGAAGGAACGAGCTATTCTGTGAATTAAAAAATAGACAATAAATTAATCATAATGAAAATAGAGATTAAAAACCTAGGGGCAGTAAAGAGTGCAACTATTGATATATCAAAAAAGCTTAATCTTTTTTGTGGTCCTAATGGAACAGGGAAAACATATGTAGCATACGCCATATATGATATATTTAGATCTGATTTTCATATTGGAACTAATGAAATATTTGATAATCTAGTTGAAGAATTGGTCAAAAATAAAAGTGTTCAATATGAATTAAATTTTGATGTAATTAATCAATATAGAAAAGAAATTGTATCATCTTTTATAGATGATTTAGATACTTTATTTGGAATAGGAACTGATGTCACAAAACAGATTTTAGGGGAAGTAGATTTAAAATTTGTAGAAGACAATGAAAGTTTAAATGATTATATTGTTAGATCTAATTTTGAGATAATAGATCCTTTCGGAAAAATAAAAATAAAAATCTCAAAAGAAAAAGATACTAAATATGTAACTTTGCGAATATCAGATAGTCTAATACCTAATATTGATATTGAAAGACTCCACATTTACTTATATTCTAGATTGATTTCTATATTAGCTAAATATCCCATAAGTTCTACTTTTATATTACCTGTAGAAAGAAATTCAATTTATACATTTAGCAAAGAGCTTTCTATAAGGAAACAAGAGGCGGTGGATTATTTTCACGCAATGACAAGTAAGGAAAAAAAGGAAACTGTTATAGATATGCTATTAAGTAATACTAAAAGATACCCTCTTCCTATAAAGCATGGATTGCTTATTGCTGATGATTTAGCAGAGAAAAAGAAAAGTAAAAGTCCTTTTTTTGATTTTGCTGAAGAAATAGAAAACTCATTATTGAATGGAAAATTAGAAATAGGTAATGATGGAGAAATTAAGTTTAAGCCTAACAAGTCTCCTAAAAAATCATTACCTATTCATATGACAGCATCTATTGTTAAGTCTCTTTCAAGTTTAGTTGTGTATTTAAAGCATATCGCTGAACCTAATGATTTAATAATAATAGATGAACCTGAAATTAATTTACATCCTGACAATCAAATTATATTAACAAGATTATTTGCTAAGTTAATTAATAAAGGTTTTAGGTTTATAATTAGTACTCATAGTGATTATATTATCAGAGAATTCAATAATCTTGTAATGTTGTCAGATAATAGGTTAGAAAAAGAAGCAGAAAGATTTGGATACTCAAAGGATGAATATATAAAACAAGAAGATATGGAGGTTCTTTACTTCAATTATCCTGATAAGAAAAAAGGGAATAAACAAGTTACAGTTGAAACTTTACCAATAGATGAAACAGGATTTGAAGTGCCTTCAATAGATGAAGTCATAAATATTCAAAATGATATAGCAGAACAACTATTTTATAAATTAAAATATACAGATGAAGAAGATGAATAAATTGGAGATGATTTCAAATATTCTTGATGATTTTTTTAAGAATAATACAACTACAACTTTGGAAGAGAAACAAGCAGGAATGTCAGTAGATTTTATTGCAGAGAATCAAAAGTTTCTATCTTTCAAAATAGATAAAAAACTTGATAAAAAGGAATTTCCTAGAGGGGTGTTTCCTTTTTTCAATAATAAGCAGGCTAGAGTTTGTTCATTTTGTGACTATATTATTTTTTCAGAACTAAAAGGAACTTTATTTGTTTTATTGATTGAGTTAAAAAAGGGTAGAGATAAGGTTACAGAACAATTAGAAGCAGGAAAATATTTTGTAGAGTTTGTTATCAGTACAGTAAATAGAGTTCATAAGCAAAATATTTCTGCTGAAATTAGAAAAATATCTATAAGAGAATATAAAATGAGAACTAAACCTAAACCAAAACAAAAACAGAAACCTATTAAATATAATGAAAATTTTTTTCATACATTTGAAGATAGCAAGTTCTATTTAAAGAAATATTTGGTATGATGTAATTATACAATCCAATATCAATCACAGGCAACCTAATATTGTTTTCAGGCAATACAAAATAAAGTGTAGGCAGTACAAAATTAGGTAATAACACATCATTAAAAAAAATAAAGTTATGAACAGATTTTACATTTCAACCGAAAAATTCAAGAATTATTCTTTTATTCTTGAGGATATTACTAAAAATTGAGCTCTAAAAGAATAAAATTTTATTAAATTTGGCAAAAAATAATTATACTAATAATAAAATTTAGAAATATGCTGGAAGTTGGAGAAAGACCTTGGGGAAAATATTATGTCCTTGAAGATGAGGAAAACTACAAACTAAAAAGAATAGAAGTGAATGCGGGACATCGTTTGTCTTATCAATATCATCATCACAGACAAGAGTTCTGGACGGTAGTTCAGGGCGAAGCTGTGGTTGTACTAGATGGAGTGGAACATGTAGTAAAATACGGAGAAAGCATCTTCATCCCACTAGGAGCAAAACACAGAATAGAAAACAGAAGTTCAGAACTTTTGGTTTTCATAGAAGTCCAGACAGGGACTTATTTTGGAGAAGATGACATCATCAGATTAGAAGATGACTACGCGAGAGGAAGTTAAACAAAAAAGACTGTTATTCAACAGCCTTTTTATTTTGTATCATATTATAGATAGATTCAGACATAGCATATGCACTTTTCATTGTCCAATGGGTATCATCATAAAAATAAACATCCTTTTCTTTTTTTATCATATCTGATAAGATGGAATAAGAAGGAATATACAGATATTCTTTTTTCTCTTTTTCCAACTTTTCAAAGAATAAAGGCTCTTTTCCTTTGTGTTTATTTTTTATGTAAGGATAGTACAAGTCATATTTGTCAGGCGCTATCATCACGATGAGTTTTATTCCTTTTTTTTCTAATAATTGATTTATTTTATTAAAAACCTTATTCGCCTGTGAAACATTTTTATCATCATTTTTTGCAGGCAAAGACTTAATATCTCCTTTATAAATCAATAAATTTTCTGGATTGTTTGAGAAAAGTCGATTTGTATTTGACTCAAAACGATAAACATCCGAACGAAACGGCCTGTTTAAGAACAAATATTGAAAATTAAACAATGGTACTTTGATTGTAGCATCAGAGAAAAATTCTACCTTTTGTAAGGTATTAGAATCTGTAGATTTTAATTTTTTTTCTTTATGTTTTTTTATTTGTTTTATTATATCGGCTATACTCTTATATTGAGTAAAAGACAGCTCTGATGTCCTATCAACTGCGAATCTTTCGACTGTTTGGAGTACGACATATTCTGTTTTTATTCTATCAAAAAAATCAGAATTTATAAGCTCTATCAGCACCTGTATAGGATTCTCTTCTGACAAAAATCTATCAATATGTGCAACAGAAATCCCTTTATTCGCAAGTATATTTTGATAGCCTACCTGTCTTGACTCAGAAAAAGAATCTCCAATGGTCAAAATATCTACCTTTATATTTTGATTCAAATCAGCTTTAGAAATGCGTATATACTTTTCTTCTAAAGGTTTATACTGAGCTATGATCTCAGATGAAGGAGATGGATTATTATAAATATACCCTAATCTTGCTAAATCCCCTTCGTTTTTTTTATAAAAAATCGTATTAATGAAATAAAAAATCAGAAAAGGGGAGACAAAAAAACTTGTTTTTATGATAAATTTCTTCATTACTTATTAAAATTGGAAATAAATAAACTGTTGCTCTTGTCCTCCAAAATAGAACAAAGCCAATATAAGGATATAGTAAAACGCATATCTTATAGGAGCCTTCCATTTTAGTCCTATATACTCTATGGCATATTCACTTCTTCTACCTATCCATTCTATTACAATGAATATCAAGAGAAGAACGGCTACCACTCCTACTCTAGGCAAATCTGAAAAAGCAGGAATACTAAATAATGAT
>CAUQOP010000033.1:0-7715 GCA_963519505.1 uncultured Flavobacteriaceae bacterium
AAGGTCTAACTCAACCGTCCCCAAAGTTAAATCCTTATGTATTTAATCAGAAAGATTATTTTTCGCATATTTTTTTATGTCTTTGGGATAAAATCCCTTATATTTTTTGAAGCATGTACTAAATTTACTGTGAGAGGAATATCCTACAGCCCCTGCTATATCCTGAATTTTAAGGGTAGAGTTCAGTAGGAGTAATTCCGCCATATTCATTCGCCGTCTTTGAGTATATTCTGTAATTGTACATTGATATTTTTGCTTAAATAATTTTTTTAGTTTTGTGCCGCTCATAGTGGATATTTTTTACAAAGTATCTTGTGGGATAGATGTTGCATAATGATCGTCTATATAATTGGCGACATTTTTCAAAGCCTCATCATCGGCAATAGATAGTGGATTGCTGTACTTATTTAAAAAAGAGTCTATTGTAATACTTAACCATTCCTTTGCCTTTGACTCAAAAAAGATTTCAGCAGCAGGAGATGCCATCTTGCAATTAAGGATATCTTTTGCGATTCTTTCTAAAGGCTTGTTTATTATAATGCTGGTATTAAAAAATAAATCTTCATAGTTACAGACTTTATTCTTATAAGAGGACAGGCATTGCTCTATCATGGACTGATTGAAATTTATACCGATTCCTAAATAAGGAGAGTTTTTGTGAAGTATAAACCTATAGTCTTTAGAATTTTTTGTATTTATAGTAAAAAGTGAATTTGAAGAAAGATTTTGATAAGGATTAAAACATTCACCGTTTGCTGTAACTAAATAAGATAAATAAAGGGAATAGAAATTATTCAAACCAGAAAAACTTGTATGGATAATTTCTTTTTTTATGAAAACATCATAAATATCAATAGTGAAATTATCGCCCTCGTAAAACCAATATATGCCTTCTGCATTATCCGTGCTAAAACGGAATTCATGTCCTACAGTGGAGTATTTTGTATTATCGATAGATTCATCTGTAGAAAAAAAGTTTTTAACAAAGTTATAAAAATCACTCATATTATACCTCCGTGCTTTATATTTTATCCCGAATAGACATTATCCCGAATAGACTTAGTTAGCCATATCTAATTGATTGAAATCCTCATTTATTATATAATAAATAATAGATAAAAACAAGAAAAACTATGCGTATTGCAAAAGAGTTTGAAAACAAGCCTCTAAAATCAGTCTAAAAAGGCTATTTATAGGGTTTGCTAATTTTAAAAAAAAGGAGGAGTTGTTCAGTGAAGGATAAGAAGAAATCAATACTGAAAAGACTAATGGCTTACGGTGGTAAAAAAAGTTTTTTACTCTATATTGCTATGGTTATGTCTGCTGTATCAGGTGTCATGGTTTTGATGCCTATGGTATATATTCATAGAATTGTAAATAACTTAATTTTAAATGGGATGGTGAATTTTGATTATGTAAAGGAAAATTCAATTTATGCAGCAGTCTTTGCCGTTCTGGGGCTTTTTATATACCTAATAGGTTTAATTTTATCCCATATTTTTGCATTTGAAGTGGAAGATAACATTATTAAGACTTCCGTAACAAAACTAATAAACAAACCGCTTGGGTATTTCGATGACAAAGAAAGCGGAAGGATAAGAAATGTAATTGTGTCCGGAGCGTCTGAAACCCATTCTTTTATAGCGCATCAACTTCCTGATATGGCGATGACCATTATATCGCCAATCGTCCTGCTTGTATTTTTCTTCGTGTTTAACTGGAAGTTAGGACTTGCCAGTATGATACCGATGATTATCGGTATGACATTGATGTCATCTATGATGACAACCGAAACAAAAAAAATGAAGGATGAGTATTATGCAGGACTTTCCGATTTATCTTCTCAGACTGTGGAATATGTTCGAGGAATTCCTGTTGTTAAAACATTTGCACAAAGTGTTGAGAGCTTTGATAAGTTATATTCGTTAATCATAAAAACAAAAGACAATGTACTTAAGCTTACTATGAGTTATACGAATAAAATGTCGTGGTTTGAAACCGTTTCTACATCGACGGCATTTTTCTTGGTACCTGTGGCATTACTCTTAATAAAATTTAATGGAAACTTATCTAATGTACTTGCAGATTCTGTTATTTACTTCCTAATAGGACCGGCATTTGCTACTTTTATTATGAGAACAGCGACGATTACGCAATACAGTTATTTTGCGGAACTTGCTTTAGATAAAATTGAAAATATACTTGAGTTTGATGATTTTGTTTATGGAAATAAAACAAGTTCTGATGTTGGGATAGAGTTTAAAAATGTAAGCTTTTCTTATGAAGATGAAAATGTATTAGACGATATTTCATTTAAGGTGAATAAAGGAGAACGAGTTGCTTTAGTCGGATCATCAGGCAGTGGTAAAACTACTATAGCAAGGCTTGCTGCACGATTTTACGATATTAAAACAGGTGAAATTTATATTGGAGGAATTAATATAAAAGATTTTGAAAAAGAGGCTTTAATGAGAAAAATTGCTTTTGTTTTTCAAAACTCTAAACTATTTAAAATGAGTTTAAGAGATAATCTTTTAATCGGAAATCCTGATGCAACTAATGAAGAAATTGACAATGCCTTAATCAATTCAGGGTCTAAAGATATTATTAAAAATTTAGATAAAGGACTTGATACTGTTTACGGAACTAAAGGCACATATTTTTCAGGAGGAGAAGCTCAAAGGATTTCTATAGCGAGAGCTTTTTTGAAAGATGCAGATATTATCATTTTAGATGAAGCTACAGCCTTTGCAGATCCTGAAAATGAACATTTGATTCAAGAGTCTTTTAAGAAGCTATCAAAAAGCAAGACAACATTGATGATTGCTCATAGATTATCTACAGTAGTAGATGCAGATAGAATTCTTGTTATTGATAAGGGGAAAATTGTAGAAGAAGGCAAGCATTCAGATTTAATAGGTATGAGTGGGCATTACAAAAAACTTTGGGAAGAATATCAAAAATCCGTAAATTGGAAGATAGGAGGTTAAACATATGGTTTCTTATTTTATGAAAAAATATGCGATGTCAGAAAAAGGCGCTCTTAACTTAAAAAAAGCCATATTTTCACACACGCTTGTTAATTTAACTAAATTGTTCGCACCAATGATCGCTTTTATGTTTCTGTTTCAGTATATAGGCATTTTAAAAAGTATTGAGAGCTACAATTTTACTTCTGTTCATTACATTGCACTAATTGTAGTAATGATGATTGTGATGTTCTTAATAGCGAGGTGGGATTATGTAAGACTTTACACCAATGTGTACAACGAGAGTGCAAATTCAAGAATTGAATTAGCGGAAAGGTTAAAGAAATTACCTCTTTCTTATTTTGGTAAAAGAGATTTGGCGGACCTTGCGGAAACCATGATGAATGACATGAACTTATATGAAACAATTTTTTCTCATGCTGTACCTCATATATATTCAACGGCTATATCCACAAGTATTATTGCTTTAATGCTTATCTTCTATAATTGGAAACTTGCACTTGCAGCCCTTTGGGTAATTCCCATTTCTATTTTGATTATATTTTTATCAAAGAAAAGTCAGAAAAAAATAGTACAAGGCTGGATAGATGATAATCGTAAGGTTTTTGATAATCTACAGGAAAATATAGAGCAGATAGAGCAAATAAAATCTTACAACTTAGAAGATAGGATGTTAAATGATTTTTTTGAAAAATTAAATGCATCCACAAAACAGAAGATGAAAGGTGAAGTTGTTGCCGGAACACTTACAGGAATAGCTACTGCAATTTTAAAGCTTGGAATTATAAGTGTTGCCGTTATCGGCGTCAACATGCTTATAGCAGGGGAGGTAAGTGTGCTGGTTTATATCGCATTTTTAATGCTTACAGCAAGTATTTATCTTCCTATAGAAGGAATAATCACCTTTATGTCAATGATAGTTATGCTTGATGCGGTTGTAGGGAGAATAAAGGAAATAAAGACCATGCCTGTTCAAGAAGGGAAAAAAGATATTGACATTAAAAATTACGATATTGAGTTCAAGGATGTTTATTTCGGATATGATGATTATTCTGTAATAAATTGTGTGAGCTTTACTGCAAAGCAGGGTGAAATCACTGCGCTAATCGGTTCAAGCGGAAGCGGAAAAACAACTCTCACCAAGCTTGCTGCAAGATTTTGGGATATAGATAAAGGAAAGATTTTGATAGGGGGAGAGGACATCGGTAAAATTGATCCGGAAACACTCCTTAAAAATTTTTCTATCGTTTTCCAAGATGTTACTCTTTTTAATTCAAGCATAAAAGATAATATAAAAATCGGTAAAAAAGATGCTACAGATGAAGAGATTATAAGAGCGGCTAAAATAGCAAGATGTTATGAATTTATAGACAAAATGCCGGATGGAATAGATACAGTAATAGGTGAAAACGGACAAAGACTTTCAGGAGGAGAAAGACAAAGAATCTCAATAGCAAGGGCAATACTAAAAGACGCACCAATCATATTGCTTGATGAGGCCACAGCATCTCTGGATGTTGAAAATGAAAGTCTAATTCAAGAGGCTTTATCTGAACTTATAAAAGAAAAAACGGCAATTGTTATTGCTCATAGATTAAGAACAATAAGAAATGCAAACAAAATCGTTTTATTAAATGCCGGAAAAATAGAAGCGATAGGGACAGATGAAGAACTTTGTAAAAGCTCGGAATTTTATAAAGCAATGCTTAGAAAATCAAATATTCAGTGAAAACTTATTTAGGAGGAAAATATAAAAATGGAAAAATTAAGAATTAAAGATTTAGTTACGATAGGTGTATTTACAGTAATATATTTTGTACTTATGTTTGCTTCGGGAATGATTGGTATTGTACCGATTTTATACTTGGCATACCCTACACTGGCAGGCATTATAACAGGAATAGTTATAATGCTCTTTATGGCAAAAGTTCAAAAATCATGGGGATTATTTATACTTGGGTTGATTTGTAGTCTTGTAGTAATTGCAATGGGAAATACATATGTAATATTGATACATGCTGTAATCAGTATGGCAATTGCGGAACTTTTAAGAAAAAAAGGAGAATATAAATCATTTAAATTTAATATGCTCTCATTTGCCGTATTTAACACTTGGATTTGTGGTTTCCTTATGCAAGTTTTGTTGGCTAAAGACAAGGTTATTAAACTGGCGGAAACAGGCGGTATGGGTCACGATTATATAATGAAGCTCATAGCACTTTTGAATTATCGAAGTATGGTATTAGTATATATCGGTGCTGTTGTCGGCGGGATACTCGGCGCATATATTGGTAAAGTCTTTTTGAAAAAGCATTTCGAAAAAGCGGGTATTGTATAATGCCCGTTTCTTTAGACAATCCATATAATCCCAATCCAATTAGTAAAATTTTAGTAAGTTTTTCACTTGGATTTGCTGTATTTTATAAAGTAAATACCTATTTTGAATGGGGAATTGTGCTTCTTATTTCATTTCTTTTTTTAATGAATGGATTTAAGAAAGAAGCCTTAAAAAACATATCATTTTTTGGGGTTCTTTCTTTGATACCTAATCTTGATGTAATTAGAAATATGAATGCGATTTTAATGATGTTTTTTATGCTATTTGCTGTATGTAAGATGTTTTATCTTCCATTTAGTGCGGGAAGTTTTTTTTTAAAAACATCGGATGTAGGAAGTGTAATATCCTCAATGGATAAAATGAATTTGCCTCGTACTGTTTCTATACCAATTGCTGTAATGCTTAGGTTTTTTCCTTCATTTAGGGAAGAAAGTCACAATATAAAACTTGCTATGAAAATAAGAGGTATTACATTTAAAAATCCAATTTCATACATCGAGTATGTAATTGTGCCTTTACTTGTTATATCTTCTAATATTTCTGATGATATTGCAAAGGCAGCAGAAACAAAATGTATTGAAAATCCTGTTAAAAAGACAAGGTACATATCCGTCAAAACGAAAATAGTTGATTTTGTTTATGTGCTTTTAATACTGATTATGGTTATAGGAGGAGCTTTATGGTAGAAATTGAAAATTTATCTCTATCTTATGGAAATTCTCCTAAAGTGTTAAAAAACATTTCTTTAGATGTAAAAAAAGGCGAATGTGTATTATTTACTGGGAAAAGTGGTAGCGGAAAATCTTCAATTATAAATTCTATCAATGGGTTAGCTGTACGATATGATGGAGCTTCTATGGGTGGAACCATCAGGATTGATAATAAAGATATTAAAAACCTCGAATTATACGAAATATCGCTCTTAGTATCAAATGTATTTCAAAATCCAAAGACACACTTTTTCAATATAAATACTACTCTTGAATTACTATATAGGGCTTTCAAAAAAACAAATGGATGAAAGACTAAATGATATGTTGGATTTGTTTCCGATAGAACATCTTTTAAATAGAGATATTTTTAAACTTTCGGGTGGAGAAAAGCAGATTTTATGTATTGCTGCAAGTTATATATCTGGAACGGAAATCATTGTTTTAGATGAGCCTTCATCAAATCTTGATGAAGAAAACATTTTAATCATAAAAGAAATGCTTATAAAACTTAAAGATAAGGGGAAAACTCTTATAATCTCAGAACATAGAATATTTTATCTAATGGATATTGTAGATAGAGTTTTTTTGATTAAAGATGGGGAAATACAAAAGGAATATACTCAAATAGATTTTATGAAAATACCGTCTGAAAAGCTAAAGAAGTTAGGTTTAAGAAATAAGAATAGAGTAAAACTTACAGTACCCGAAAATCAAAATAAGGGAAATTTAGAAGTAAAAAACATTGAATTTAAGTTTAATGGCATAGATAAAAAATTGCATTTAAAAGACCTCTCTTTTGAAATGGGAAAAATTTACGGCATAGTAGGAACAAACGGACTTGGTAAATCCACTTTGCTCAGATGCCTTATAGGCTTAGAAAGAAAATCGAAGGATGAAATCTATTTGGACGGCAAAAGACTTTCAAAATCAGATAGGCTAAAAATATCATCCCTTGTAATGCAGGATGTTAATCATCAGCTTTTTACCGATTCTATTGCAAGTGAAGTAAGTCTTGGAATAAAAAATATTGAAAGTAGTCATGTTGAAAATATTCTGAAAAAACTTGATTTATATGAATCAAAAGATCGTCATCCAATGAGCTTGTCAGGTGGACAAAAGCAAAGGGTAGCAATTGCATCTGTACTATGTAAAAAATCTAAACTTATGTTTTTTGATGAGCCTACCAGTGGAATGGATTATTGCAATATGATGAACATATCCCATCTGATCAACGAATGTAAAAGCGATAAGAAAATAATATTCATTGTTTCACATGACCAAGAATTTTTAAATTCGATAGCTGACAATGTTATATATTTGTAAATATCCATAGAGATACTCATATTTGAAAAATCAAAATAAAGGAGATTTAAAGATGTAAGGAGATAAAAATATGAAATATCATGATATGATAATAGAAAATATAAGTGTATGTGAATTTCTTTTATCGTGTGAAAGTAAGATATTTTGTTTAGGAAAATTTTTATACGTTATTAAATAATATAATAGAAAAAGAATATATTTCTAAAAGAGGACTTTTTACGCCAAAGTGTAGAAGTCCTCCTTTTTTATTCTGGCTCTTTGTCAAGTTCGGGGCATAGGAAAAATTCACTCTAGAAATCTAGGCAGCATTTTGCTGCTTAGATTTTTTCTTATTTTCTTTAAGCTTGATAT
>CAUQOP010000034.1:0-7658 GCA_963519505.1 uncultured Flavobacteriaceae bacterium
TCCTCATTCATAACTAATGAAGACTCAGCTGTTTCCTCAGAATTATAGTATATAGTAAGTGTTTCATTTTTAATACCTAAACCTAAATTATAAACTTTAGCATTTTCAGAACATTGGTTTTCTTCCAGATTTTTTAGAATCATTTGATAACTTGATTTCATTGGTTCAAAGGTGATTACTTTCCATTTATTTTTAGCCATCAAAACAGTATATCTTCCTATATGTCCTCCCACATCAACAAAAGTTCCCTTCTTATCCTTTAATACATCCAAAAGGAAATAAGGAATATCAGGTTCATAGGATTCCAAACACGGCCAAAAATCTATTGTATTTGCTCTTGTATTAAGAATGATATTCCTTAACCTGAATTTTGCTGCAGGAAATGCTATTGGATTCCTCATCCCTATTCCCTTAAAAATGTAATGAGAAAAAAAGGATATAAAAAACCTAAACTTACCTTCTAAAATTTGATTACTAATACTCCTTAATGCATTCTTAAAAATTTGTAGTTTTTTCATAATATAGATAATTGTTTTAAATATTTACTGACAAACTAGGCTTTCCCTCAGTATTATTTTGATTGCTTTCAAATGTTTTTTATGAGTTTTGGGGGTTGCCAATCTATACCAAATAGATATTGGGTGCAAATTACTCATATTTATTTGTTTATTCAAGAAATTACCTTTTTTATTTTTTGAACTTTATTAGTTTTCCTATTTTATAAGTTTGTATCTATATCAGAAAATTTACATTATGTATAAAAAAGAATTACTAAATTTGCCTCCCAAGTTATAATACTTTAATTGTGAAAGCAGAAACTCCCGATGGTATAGAGACAAGAAACCCTAGGATAATGATTTATCCTTCTTCTCGTGTTTTAAAATCAGAGGAGATACAGGTCGTTTCAGAAAGAATAAATGATTTTTTATCGGATTGGACTACGCACGGCGAGCCGCTTTTGGCATCATTTAGAATAGAAAGAAATCAGTTTCTCATCATCTTCATCGATGAAGAAAACGCAAAAGCCGGTGGATGCTCGGTAGATTCGCTTACGAGTATGATAAGGGATATCGACACGGAATTTGGATTGGATTTTCTGAACAGAATGAAAGTTTCTTATATAGAAAGAGGAGAAACCAAAACCATCAATCTCCTTGATTTCAAAAAAGGAATAAAACACGGCTCTATCCCACAGAATATAGAAGTTTTTGACTTCGCCAAAGAAACATACAATGACTATTTATCTGGCTTCCTGCTGCCATTAGAAAAAAGTTGGGCTAAAATTTATTTATGAAAAATATAGTTTTTATCATCGGTTTTTTATTCGTTTCCTGCTCCAAAAATGCACAGGTCTACACGCCTGTGGGAGGAATGTCCAATGAAGAAATGGGCGTTTCCAAAAACAGAGCAAAACAGCTGAACACCATGGAAAGAGAACAAATCCAAGAATGGATTTCCAAACAGAAAGAGAAATTCTATCCTACCCAGCTCAACTACTGGAGTAATATAGAAAACCTAGAACAAAGAAAGAAAAAACAAGACGGAGAGCTGGTTTCGTTCCAATATGAATTGTATGATTTTGATTTACAAAAATTCTACGAAAAACCTAAAACTTATAAAGATGCTCCTCTGGGAAAATTTGAGGAACTAGATGCCATAGAGGATGCCGTTCGGTATCTGAATCCCGATGAAGAAGCCACCCTTCTTGTTCCTTCCGTTCTGGCGTATGGGACTTATGGAGATGGCGACCAAATCCCTTACGACATGCCTCTAATCATTAAACTAAAACTTATAAAATAATTTTTTAACATTATGAAAAGAATCTTATTTTTATTGATTTCTGCTTTAATTTTAACAAACTGTAAACCTATTTATAAAAAAATGAATATAGACAAAGCACTTTACGAAAAACTTCCTGATGGGGTCTATGCAAAAATGGAAACCTCAAAAGGAGACATGATTATCCAGTTCTTCGACAAGGAAGCTCCCGTTACGGTGGCTAACTTCGTAGGACTAGCACAAGGAACTATAGAAAACAAGGCGAAAGCAAAAGGACAGCCTTACTATGATGGCATCATCTTCCACAGAGTGATTAAAGACTTTATGATCCAAGGTGGTGACCCTACAGGAACTGGAATGGGCGACCCTGGGTACAAATTTGATGATGAAAAAAATGATTTGAGACACGAAGGAAAAGGTTACCTTTCTATGGCAAACTCTGGACCTAATACCAATGGTTCTCAGTTCTTCATCACAGAAGTGGCTACGCCTTGGCTAGATGGAAGACATACTATTTTCGGGAAAGTAATCATCGGTCTAGAAACTATCGATGCTATCGCAACGGTAGAAAAAGGGCCACAAGACAAACCAAAAGAAGATGTGATCATCAAAAAAGTAGAAATCTTCACTAAAGGTGACAGCTACAAATCTTATGATGCGGCGAAAATCTTCAACGAAGGTAAAAATAAAATCCAAGAGAAAAACAGACAAGAGCAAGAGAGAAAATTCGCTTCCCTGAAAGAAGGAATGCAGCAGACTCCATCTGGTTTGTTCTATAAAATAACGAAACAAGGAAACGGAAAACAGCCTCAGAAAGGAGATGTAGTTTCTGTTCACTACGCAGGAAGACTAGTGAACGGGCAGGAGTTTGACAACTCTTTCAGAAGAGGAGAACCGATAGAAATTCCTATTGGCGTTGGTCAAGTGATTAAAGGCTGGGACGAAGGAATTATGCTTCTAAAAGAAGGCGATGCAGCTACTCTTCTTATCCCTTCTGAACTGGGCTACGGAGCAAGAGGCGCTGGCGGTGTGATTCCACCTAACGCTTGGCTGATTTTCGATGTAGAATTAGTAAAAGTAAAATAGATTGAAAAAGAGCTTCTAAATTAGAAGTTCTTTTTTATTTTTGTCAAAATTCTTGATAATTTCATTAAAATGACAATACAAAACCTAATAAAAGAACTTAACCAAATCATTCCTTTCCAACAGGCGGAAGACTTTGATAATGTGGGACTTCTCTGCGGAAATCCAGAGCGGGAAATCACAGGCGTTTTAATCTGTCACGATGCCTTAGAAAGCGTCGTAGAGGAAGCTGTACAAAAAAACGCAAATGTAATTTTGACCTTTCATCCGATTATTTTTTCAGGATTAAAGTCCATCACTGGCAAAAATTATGTAGAAAAAGCCGTCCTGAAAGCGATAGAAAACAAAATCGCCATCATCGCCCTGCACACTGCACTGGACAACCACTATTTTGGTGTGAATCACAGAATTTGCAGAGAATTAGGTTTAGACCAACTTAAAATTTTAATTCCAAAAAAAGAAAATCTTTTACAGCTAACCACTTATGTTCCTGTGGATTATGCCGAGCAGGTTAAAAAGGCTCTATTTGAGGCTGGTGCTGGAAACATTGGTTTTTATGATGAATGCAGTTTCAGCATCGGTGGCGAGGGAACTTTCCGCCCGATAGACGGTTCTAATCCGTTTTTGGGCAAAAAAGAAATGACTGAAAAAGTCAATGAAATTCAGCTTTCTGTGATTTTTGAAAAATTCAAAAAAAATCAGATTATTTCCGCTATGAAATTCGCCCATCCTTACGAGGAAGTTGCCTACCAAATCTATGCGATAGAAAACGAAAACCAATATTCTGGCTTGGGAATGTTTGGCGAATTGTCCGAGGAAATGGAGGAAAAAGAATTCCTGAATTTCGTGAAAGAAAAATTTGATTTAAAAATCATCCGCCACAGCAGTTTTACTGGCAAAAAGATAAAAAAAGTGGCTGTTTTAGGCGGCAGCGGAGCCAGTGGAATAAAAAACGCCCTGCAAAACCAATGCGATGCCTACCTCACTGCAGATATGAAATATCACGATTTTTTCACGGCTGAAAATAGAATTTTGCTGTTTGATATCGGGCATTTTGAGTCGGAGCAATTTGTAGTTCAACAATTATATGAAATTTTATCAGAAAAATTCACTACATTTGCAGTTTCAAAATCAAGCATTAATACCAACCCTGTAAATTATTTCTTATAAATTATGGCTAAGAAAAATATAGAAATCTCTGTTGAAGAAAAACTAAGAACCCTTTATGACCTGCAATATATCGATTCTAGGTTAGATGAAATCCGCAGTACCAGAGGCGAGCTGCCGATAGAAGTGGAGGATTTGGAAAACGAAATCGAAGGTCTTAATAAAAGAATTTCTAAATTAGAAACTGACATTGAAGATTTCAACAAGGAAATCAGCACTAAAAAAGAGGTGATCAATCATTCTCAAACTTTGATTGAAAAATATAAAACTCAGCAGGATAATGTAAAAAACAATAAAGAATTTGAAGCATTATCAAAAGAAATGGAGTTTCAAGAATTAGAAATCCAACTGGCTGAGAAAAAAATAAGAGAATTCGAAGCTAAAATCTCACAAAAAAATGAGGTTCTTTCTCAAAACAAAGAAAAAATAGAAGAGCTGGAATCTCACCTAAACTTCAAAAAATCTGAGCTAAACTCACTAATCACAGAAACTCAAAAAGAGGAAGAATTTTTAGTGAAAAAATCTGAAGAATTCGCAGCCCTAATCGACGAAAGACTGCTTTCTTCTTATAGAAGAATCAGAAACAACTCTGCTAACGGGCTTGCTGTGGTAGGTATAGAAAGAGGTGCGCCGAAAGGGTCTTACTTCACAATTCCTGCTCAGAAATTAGTAGAAATAGCACAGAGAAAGAAAATCATCATCGATGAACACAGTGGAAAAATCCTAGTAGATGATGAACTCGTAAGTGAGGAAAATGCAAAAATGGAAGAAATCATTAAATTCTAAATAAAAAACCGAGAAAAATTCTCGGTTTTTTTTATTTTTTAACTCACCAAAAGGCTGCAGCCTCTGATATCAGAATGGTCTATTCTTCCTAAAACTTGGAATTTTCCATTGTGGATTTTCCCTAAATCCTGCGTCGCAATAAAACTGCACGAATGTTTATTCGCCAAGTCTATAATATTGATAGCTCCCGTCCTGCCCTCTTCCATGTAGGAAAATGGGTCTTCTGTATTACGAACCAAAATACGCATCCACGCTGGACACAGATACTCATTATTCCCCAGAGAATACGCCTGCGAAAGGAGTTCTGTCATGGAATATTCAGAGTAGATTTTTTCGGTTTGGAAGCTGGTTTTCAATATTTCCAAAAGCTCATCTTTGGTCATTTCTTCTTTTCTGCCTTTCATTCCGCCTGTTTCTATGATAATCAGGTCTGGATTTTTAGCCAAATCAAAACCTTTGTTTTCCTCACAAAAATCTGCAAAATCCAACAACGCAAAACTAACTCCAAAGAGAATGATTTTCTTATTATTCAGTTTTTTGAGAAGGTCAAGAAGTTCCTTGTGATTATACAAGAAATAGCCATTTTCCTGATGACCAGATTTTTTCATCAAGAAATCTACCATATAGATTAGCGATGAATTTTGGCGTTCTAAATAACTTGGCAGCAACCCTAAAAATACGAAATCTTCTGGTTTTCCAATAAACTGCTCAATACTTTTGTAAATGCTCTCTTCATACAATCCAAAATCTGCAATCCAATGTTTAGAAAGCGTCTGAATATTAGTCGTCCCAGATGATTGGAAATAGTTTTCCTTTTCTTTATTTTTATCTAAAATAGTGTGGTTTTTGAACATTTCTATCGGCAGAAAAGGAATCTCAGAAATCTGAGTGATTTGGTCTGGATTGATATTTAAGAAATCTACAAATTTTCTATAAACCTCCACATTTTCATACTGATAGCGAAAAGTTTCCAGACATTTTTCCCTAAAATCCTGCTCCGTTTTTATATCAAAAATTCCTTTCATTTGTCCATTTATTTATATTCCAGCAAATCAAATTTCTGCCCGTCAAAAACACCATAAGTGAAATAAGAAATCCAGTCGCCAAGGTTGATGTAGAGCGAACCTGTTTTATCCAAATCCAAAACCATCGGCAGGTGGCGATGCCCAAAAACAAAATAATCTATCTTTTCTGTTTTCAGTTTTTCTTTTGCGTAAAGAATCAGAAATTCCTTGTCTTCACCCAAAAACTGTTTGTCTTCCTCGCCAGAAATCAATTTGTTTTTCGTGGAAAGATATATTGCCAGCCTCATCGCGATATCAGGGTGAAGCCACTTGAAAAGCCAGCGAGAGACAGGATTGGTAAAAACTTTTTTCATTCTCTTGTATCCTTTGTCCCCTGGCCCTAGACCATCTCCGTGAGCGAGGAGGAATTTTTTCCCATCAATCTCAAAATATTGTTTCTCAAAAAAAACAGGAATTCCCAGCTCTTTTTGGAAATAATCTTTCATCCACAAATCATGGTTTCCCACGAAAAAATAAATATCTATTCCGCTATCTTTCAGTTCAGCGATTTTCCCTAAAACTCTTATAAAACCCTTGGGAACTACATAGTCCCACTCATGCCAAAAATCAAACAAATCTCCCATCAGGAACAGCACCTGACAGTCATGCTTTATCTCATCCAGCCACCGCACGAAACACTCCTCACGAGGTTTGCTCTCGGCAGGCGTAGGCGCCCCGAAATGCTGGTCAGATGCGAAATAAATTTTCTTTCCTTCTTGGAGTTCTATTTTCATTTTGTTTAATTATTCATTATCCTCCGCAAACCATTCTCCGTAGGAATTTTCGGTTTCGTGGAGTTTTAGATATACTAGCTGCACTTGGCTTGGCAGTCTTTTTTTGATTTTATCAGCGATTTCGTAGAGCATATTTTCACAAGTGGGCTGATAATCACAGTAAATAACTTTATGCCCTTTCTGCTCCAGTTCTTTCCCTAAATCCTTATGAGGTGACAGCGCATTTACCATCAGTCCGTGGTCCCATTCATCCACGATTTCTTCTTTCACGATGGCTTTGAGGTCGCCGAAGTCAAGCACCATTCCGTTCTTTTCGTTGTTGATATCATCTATCGGTTTTCCCTTTATGGTTACAAAAAGTTTGTAGGAATGTCCGTGTATATTCTTGCATTTTCCATCATATCCGTAGAGAATATGAGCAGTCTCAAAAGTAAAAATTTTAGTTACCCTAATCATAGGGCAAAGATAGTGATAATGATTTAAAACAAAACCCTGTTCATATTATGTATTTTTAACTAATTTATTTTTCTATATTTGCGCATATTTTAACTTTTATCTATGGAACTATTATCATTATCAATGCCAGATTTCGCGGATCCGCAGATTTGGATTAGTTTATTAACATTGACATTCTTGGAAGTGGTTTTGGGAGTGGATAACATTATTTTTGTTTCCATTTTGTCCAATAAACTCCCTGCTCAGCAGCAAAACAGAGCCAGAAATATCGGGCTGTTCTTTGCAATGATTTTCCGTATTGGATTATTATTGACCATCAGCTGGTTAATCGGGCTGAGCGACCCTGTTCTTACATTGGATTGGTTCAATGACCCACAAAACCAAGGCAATGCATTGGCTTTAAGCTGGAAAGATATCATCCTACTCTGTGGAGGGCTTTTCCTTATCGTGAAAAGTACGATGGAAATCCACCACAAAATGCAAGGTGATGAACACGAAGACTCTAACACATCCAAAGCCTCTGCGGCGATTACGATGGTTATCGTGCAGATTATTTTAGTGGATATGGTGTTCTCGCTGGACTCTATCC
>CAUQOP010000035.1:0-7591 GCA_963519505.1 uncultured Flavobacteriaceae bacterium
GTTCTTACCAATGGAACTTTCCTAAATGGACTGATACATATCGGAGAAAAACAATTCGGCGGTGGAAGAATGGGCGAGCCAAAAGCTTTTGGAATTACTGAGCAATTAGTAAGTTTAGGTTTTGAAGCAGGAAGAATGAAAACAGGAACGCCTGTAAGAATAGATGGAAGAAGTCTGGACTATTCCAAAATGGAGGAACAAAAAGGCGATGAAAATCCACAAAAATTCTCTTACCTCGATACTCCTAAACTCAAAGAACAAAGAAGCTGCTATATCACTTACACAAACGAAACTGTACATGATATTCTCCGCTCTGGGTTTGATAGAAGCCCGATGTTCAACGGAACTATACAAAGTATAGGACCAAGATACTGCCCGAGTATAGAAGATAAAATCAATCGTTTCGCTGAACGAAACAGACACCAGCTTTTCGTAGAACCAGAAGGCTGGAAAACTGTTGAAATCTATGTAAATGGTTTCAGCTCTTCGCTTCCAGAAGATATTCAAGCTAAAGCACTAAGACATGTACCAGGTTTTGAAATTGATACAATATTTCGCCCCGGCTACGCCATAGAGTACGACTACTTCCCTCCTACTCAGTTGAAACATACTTTGGAAACCAAACTGATTGAAAATTTATTTTTCGCTGGACAAATCAACGGAACCACTGGCTACGAAGAAGCAGCAGGGCAAGGTCTGATTGCAGGAATCAATGCGCATAACAAAGTTCACAGCAAAGATGAATTTACCCTCAGCAGAGATGAAGCCTATATAGGTGTACTGATAGATGACCTCATCACGAAAGGAACAGAAGAGCCTTATCGTATGTTCACATCAAGAGCAGAATACAGACTACTTCTAAGACAAGATAATGCTGATATCCGTCTGACTGAAAAATCTTATAACATAGGTTTAGCATCAGAAGAAAGACTCAGAAAAGTAGAAGAAAAAATCAAAAAGTCTGGAGAACTGGAAGAATTCCTTAAAGAATTATCATTAAAACCAAATGTTATAAATCCTATTCTTGAAGAAAGTGAAAGCAATCCTGTAGACCAAGCATACAGAGCATCTCAAATATTAACTCGTCCTAACATAAATTTAGAAAAACTTTCTAAAATAGAAATCATAGGAAATAAAGCGAGAGAATATTCTGAAGAGATACAAGAGCAAGCAGAAATTAATATAAAATACAAAGGCTATATAGAAAAAGAAAAAGAAAATGTAGCAAAACTTCAAAGAATGGAAAATATAAAAATTCCAGATGATTTTAATTTTAGCAAAGTAGCTTCACTTTCTTCGGAAGCTCTACAAAAGATGAATAATATTCGTCCAAAAAATATCGCACAAGCTTCCAGAATATCAGGAGTATCACCAGCGGATATTAATGTTTTATTAATTTATTTAGGAAAATAAAATCACAATGTTTCATGTGAAACATTGTGATTGTTTTATAAAAAAAATAAAATGAAAATAAAAGACCACTTTCTTTCACAAGAGGAATTTGAAATTATAGAAACAGAAATCCAAGGGATTTATAAAACATCTCCCCTGCCCGATGATTTAAGTAAATATTATGAAAGCAAAGATTACATTTCGCATCATCAGGATTCGGGAAGTTTAAAAGAAAAAGTGTATAAATTCTTACAGAAGTTTAATCTTAATTATAAAAAAAATATAATCAAGAATGAAATAGGAACCCATCTGAAAATATTAGACTACGGATGTGGTGCGGGAGAGTTTGTGAAATTTATAGAAAACAAATACACCACTTTCGGATTTGAACCAAATGAAAATGCAAGAAATTTTGCAAAACAAAAATCAAAAAAAACAATTTTCATTTCCAATCCAGAACTCACAGAAATAGAAAACGAAAGTCTGGATGCTATCACCCTATGGCATGTTTTCGAGCATATAGAGAAAAGAGAAAAATACCTGAAAATTTTTCATGAGAAATTAAAACCAAATGGACTTCTCATCATTGCCGTTCCGAACCACACTTCCTACGACGGAAAAAAATACAAAGAATTTTGGGCTGCCTATGATGTGCCGAGACACATTTGGCATTTCTCAAAATCAGGAATGGAAAAATTGATGAATAATGAAAATTGGAAAATCAGAAAAATAAAACCTCTCCTGCTCGATTCTTATTATATCTCTATGCTAAGTGAAAAATATAAGAAAAATCCACTTTTTTGGCTTTTTGGAGCAATTCACGGAGCGATTTCTAATTTTAAAGCCTCAAAAACGGGTGAATTTTCAAGTTTGATATATATTATCGAAAAAACTTAGAAAATAGATTTTTAATAGGTTAATTAAAGTCAATTTTTCACTCAAAAATAACTTTTTCAAGAAAATTTTTAAATTAAAATAAAATATCATGTTTGAATTTTTTAACAACATATCAAAAATTAAATTTGTAGGAGAGCTGACTGTGGATGTAGTTTTTTTACGACTTCTACTGGCTGTCATTTTCGGAGGGCTTGTCGGCATCGAAAGAGAAAGAAAACACAAACCTGCTGGATTCAGAACTTACATCTTAGTGTGTTTTGGTGCAGCAATAGTTTCCATGGTTCAAGACCAACTAAGACTGAATATCTATGGCTTTGAAAAAGATTTCCATGGTCTTGCAGCAATTATGAAAACGGACTTGGGGCGTCTTGGGGCGCAGGTTATCAGTGGAATAGGTTTCTTAGGTGCTGGAAGCATCATCAAAGAAAAAGGTGAAGTAGGCGGACTAACCACCGCAGCTGGAATCTGGGCAACTGGCTGTGTGGGATTAGGAATTGGCTGGGGATTTTATAACATTGCCATCATCGCCATTATTTTTATGCTCATCATCATGATAGCACTGAAAAAGGTAGAAACTGTTTTCATGAAAAAATCTTCTAATCTGATTTTTGAAATTGAAATTGATGAAAGTGCTGCTGTTTCAGAAATAATTTCCGAATGCCATGCTGTTTTTCTACAAAAAGAAATAAACATCAATAAAGTTGATAAAAACCTGAAAAACAATATTATAACATTCAATGCAACCACAGAGGAAAATAATAACAACATCGCCGAAATCGTTATGATTCTTTCCTCAAAAAATAATATAAAATCAGTAAAAGATATGAGTTTTTAATATTTTTTAAATTTGCTATTAAAAAAATAATAAAATGATTCCTACACAAGAACAAATTGAGCAATTAGTTGCCGACCTTAATGCTACTACGCAACGGGAAATGATTCGTATCAAACTATCTTTATCTGATAGTTTAGCACTTACCGATAGTAAATTTGGCGGTATGCCCTATATCCCAAAAGGAGGCTCATTGCCTACAAGTGCTGAAGATAAACCTCTATTTATGCTGGCACAAATAAACTGTGAACAACTACCTGAAAATAATATCTATCCTAAAAAAGGTCTATTGCAGTTCTGGATAGCAGATACTGAAGATTATCTATTTGGACTAGACTTTGACAATCCTTGCAGTAATGATTTTAAGCGAGTACTCTACTACCCTACTATTGGTGAAGCTTTGTCCATTGATGATTTTATAGAAGATTATGTTTTTGATAATGACAATTTGCCTTTTGATGCTGATCTGCAGTTTGCTTTGCATTTTACCAAAGAAATTGAAACTTTTTCATTGGATGAATATTCCACACAAAAACTTTTTATAGAAAAGTGGAATGAAACCTTTTCAGACAAAATAGAGTATCTATATCAGTTACCTGATGAAGCTGACTTTATTCGTGATTCAGATAGCACAGGGCACAAGATTGGTGGTTATCCTTACTTCACCCAAGATGATCCTCGTAAAGACAATGACCCTCATACCCTACTTCTTCTTCAAATAGATTCTGATGATATAGAAGATGTAGAGATTATATGGGGTGATTGTGGCGTGGCCAACTTCTTTATAAACCCAGAAGATTTGGCGAAATGTCAGTGTGATGATGTAATGTACAATTGGGACTGTACTTAACAAATTTTCATGTATATAAAATATTCATAAAAAAAGCGAACCCTAAAATTTAGAGTTCGCTTCTTTATTATAATTACAATTATTTATTAATAGCTGATACTCCTGGAAGTTCCAGTCCTTCCAGGCTTTCCAGCATCGCTCCACCACCTGTGGATACATAAGAAACCTTATCTCCGTAGCCAAACTGCTTCACGAATGCCACGCTGTCTCCTCCCCCTACGAGAGAAAACGCACCAACCTTAGTAGCCTCTGCTATGCTGTCTCCCAGAGCCTTAGTTCCTTCAGCAAAATTAGACATTTCAAAAACTCCCAAAGGACCATTCCAAAGAATAGTTTTGGAATTCATAATCACATCGTTATTTATTTTCTGTGACTCACTTCCTACATCCAGCCCCATCCAGCCGTCAGGAATTTCATTTGCTGCCACTTCTTTTCTTTCGGCATCATTATTAAACTCTTTCGCTGCGATAACATCCACAGGAATATATACTTTAACATTCTGATTTTTAGCTTTTTCTAAAATTTCTAAAGCCAAATCCAGCTTGTCATCTTCCACTAAAGAATTTCCTACACTTCCGCCCTGTGCTTTGATAAAAGTGAAAGCCATTCCTCCACCGATAATCAGATTATCCACCACTGGCAGAATGTTTTCTATAATAGTGATTTTAGTGGAAACTTTAGAACCACCAAGTATCGCCGTAATAGGCTTTTCTCCAGAGTGAAGGACTTTATCTATCGCTTCCAATTCTTTCGTCATCAGCAGCCCGAAAAATTTAGTCTGAGGGAAAAACTCAGCGATAACCGCCGTAGAAGCGTGTGCTCTGTGAGCCGTACCGAAGGCGTCATTTACATACGCATCGCCTAATTTGGCTAATTTTTCTGCAAAGGCTTTGTCTCCTTTCTCTTCCTCGTTATAGAATCTAAGGTTTTCTAATAAAAGAATTTCTCCGCTTTTCAGCTCAGAAGCCAGTTTTACAGCCTCTACACCAATGCAGTCTTGTGCGAATTTCACAGATTTACCCAAAATCTTTTCTATTTCAGGGAGAATGTGTTTTAGTGAGTATTTATCGTTTTTCTCTCCTTTTGGCCGTCCAAGGTGGGTCATCAGGATAACCGAACCGCCATCGGAAAGAATTTTTTCAATCGTAGGTTTCACAGCTGTGATTCTGGTATTATCCGTTACCTTTAGGTTTTCATCCTGAGGAACATTGAAGTCTACTCTTACCAAGGCTTTTTTACCAGAAAAATCAAATTGTTTAATCGTTTTCATATGTACATATTTTTATTTGATTACTTTCTGCAAAGTTAAATTATAAATTTGTCCAATAAAAATTTTAGCCGACAAAAAATTCCCCAAGCACCACACTATTACATTATTCATTTTATTATTTATAAAAAAAAAGATATATGATGTATATTATTATAGAACTGAATTTAGTGGATAAATTTTTTATGAAAGTTTAGCACAAATATTTTAGTTGAAATTCATAGATAATTCACATCATAAAACATTGATTCTAAATTTATAAAACACCTTATCAACATTCGTGAATAAGTCTAAAATAAAGACAATGTGACCAAGTGTAATGTGAATAAGCCTATTCAAAAACAAATGTTTTTATTTGAAAATAATTCTTGACTGTGGGAATTTTTTTCTCATTAGAATTTTATTTCGGATTTCAAAATATTTTTTCTTGGAAGTTTTCCACATGGAATAAAGGTAGTTTTTCCTCATTAGCCACAGACATTGTTAATAAAAAAATCAGATTCAGTTTTTGAGGCTGAACCTGATGAAAAGTACCTATTTGGCTTGGTTTTTATTTCGTAGTAATTGTTATAAAAGAATTATCATTTTTGAATTTAAATCCTTTTTTCCTTACATCATCTATATTAAACTTTATTTCTACCGTGTTGTTATTTACTTTTCTTACTAAATCATGTTTTCCTTCTATTTTCTTTATTTCCGAATTGAAATGGAAAGTTACCCGATAGTCTTTAGTAAATATCATCCAATCTAAATCAGATTCTTTATCTTTATTTTTTTTGATGAGCATATCATTTAATACAGAAGTGTTTATTTTCAGGGTTTTTCCGTCCCATTCATTTCTGGAGAACAAATCAAGAATTGGTAAGGATTTTTCCTCTTTTTTATTGAACATAATGGACAATTCTTTATTAGTCAGTTTATCAGTTTTAAAGGAAATATCTGTAAGATCATCCTTATCATAGCTGCCTTTTACATATATTTTTTTCATTACTGCTATGGTGTCTGGAGCGGTGATTCTTTCTTTTTTATCCTTTTTTAGGTTCATCTCATACAAGCTGGTCCATTCTTTTGGGAGGTCATCTTTATCTTTCTTACCCTTTTTATTCTCATCTTTAAAGATTTTCGCTGCTTCTTTCCCATCGATGTCCATCACTATACTCTGTGTTTTATCTTTGTGCAGGATAATATCAGCGGTTACATTACACGAAACCAAGGTCATCGCTAGACCTATCATCCAAAAATAAATCTTATTTTTCATTGCAATAAATTTTTGTTTAAATTTAATAAAAAAATTGGAACAAATTCATATAAAATTCATCCCAATTTTTACTTTTTTATTTGTTGTAAAGTTCTTCTACTTTGTCCCAGTTAATAACTTCAAAAAACGCACTGATGTAGTCTGGTCTTCTGTTTTGGTAATTTAGATAATATGCGTGTTCCCAGACATCTATCCCTAGAATAGGCGTTCCAGAGCAGCCAGCATTCGGCATCAGTGGGTTATCCTGATTCGGAGTAGAACAGATTTCTACTTCACCGTTTTCTTTCTTACATAGCCAAGCCCATCCAGAACCGAATCTTGTCTTAGCAGCCTCTGAAAAATCAGCCTTGAATTTCTCAAAACCGCTGTAGTTTTCTATCGCTTTTTTCACATTTCCCACAGGTTCTTTAGCTCCATTGGGAGTTAGAATTTCCCAGAAAAGAGAGTGGTTGTAGTGTCCTCCTCCATTGTTTCTCAGCGCAGGTGTATCTGCTGTTTTACAAATTTCTTCTATGCTTTTCCCTTCTAGGTCGGTTCCTTCTATGGCTTTATTAAGATTATCTATATACGCCTGATGATGCTTGGAATGGTGGATTTCCATAGTTTTGGCATCTATTATAGGTTCTAGTGCATCGTATGCATATTCTAGTTTAGGTAAGTTAAATGACATAATATATTCTATTTAAAAATTCCGCCAAAAGTAAATAAAAATCAAATATTATAATCAATTTTCCCAAGAGATTTTATCAATGATTGAAATATATGCATTAACTTTGAGATAAATTTTAAGCATAATTTTTGTGATTTTTTTAATTGATTTTAAATTTAAAAAATGATGAAAAAGAAATTATTTTATGGTGTTTTTCTATTGATGAGTTTATTTTCTTGTGAAAGAATTATAGATAACTATTGGAAGGAACAGGAAAGAAAAAACTACACCTCGCCCTATATGGGAACTTGGACAGGAACTTACACAGGAGATGAAAGAGGGACTTTCACTCTGGAAGTATCAAAAAGCGGCTATATGAAAAGAGTAACAAGGACTTCGGGAACTTTTTACGAAGAACAAAGTATGGGATGTGTGCTGCATGATGG
>CAUQOP010000036.1:0-7525 GCA_963519505.1 uncultured Flavobacteriaceae bacterium
GCCTCATTACATAAATTCGCGATATCTGCACCACTGAACCCTGGAGTTTGTTTTGCTAAAAACTCTACATCTACAGAATCATCAAGTTTGATTTTTTTTAGATGAACTTCAAAAATTTCTTTTCGTTCATGGACTTCAGGAAGGTCTACATAAATTTCCCTATCAAATCTTCCTGCTCTAAGAAGAGCCTTGTCCAAAATGTCTGCACGGTTGGTAGCCGCCATCACGATGACATTGGTATCTGTTCCGAAACCATCCATCTCTGTAAGTAGTTGGTTAAGAGTGTTTTCTCTCTCGTCGTTTGCTCCACTGAAATTACTTTTACTTCTGGCTCTACCGATAGCATCTATCTCATCGATAAATATAATTGCAGGAGATTTTGCTTTTGCTTGAGCGAATAAGTCACGCACACGCGAAGCTCCCACACCCACGAACATTTCCACAAAATCAGACCCAGAAAGCGAGAAGAAAGGAACTTTAGCTTCTCCTGCCACAGCTTTTGCTAGAAGGGTTTTTCCTGTTCCTGGAGGACCTACTAGCAGGACTCCTTTAGGGATTTTGCCACCTAATTTAGTGTATTTTTCAGCGTTTTTAAGGAAATCCACCACTTCCTGTACTTCTTCTTTTGCTCCTTCGAGGCCTGCCACATCTTTAAAGGTGATGACAGCATCTTTTTCATTGATTAGTTTAGCTTTGGAACGCCCAATGTTAAACATACCGCTGCTGCTTCCACCGCCGCCGCCCATTCTTCTGAAAAGAAAATAGTAGAGCAGGGCAGAAAAACCAATCCACATAGCCATGGAGATGAATGTACTCTTCATAGCGGAACCAGAATCTCCAAAATTGATTACAGTTTTTATCTCAGAATTGGTCTTTTTGATTTCATGAAATCTTTCTTGAAGATATTTCAGATCTCCATAGGATAATTCCAAATCTGGATTTGCTCCTTGTGAAAAAGGAAGCATTATATCTTTTTGGTCTTCAGTTTTTTTTCTTGCTTCTGAAGTTAAGAATATATCAGCTTTGTGTGTGTCTCGGTATACTTTTATTTCTTTTATCTTTCCTTGTTGCATTAAGCCGAAAAATGTATCCTCATCTACTGATTTTACCGTAGAAGATGAGCTAAGCATTGGATAAAAGAGCATTCCCAATGCAATGAGAATGACTACATAGAACCAATTAAATCCTTTGTTCATACATATATTTTTCTTAGTTAAATAAATTGTCTTGATTTTCTATCACAGTTATTTTGGCATCACTCCAAAGGTCTTCTATGTCATAGTATTCGCGGATATGTTTTTGGAAAACATGCACCACCACAGAGATATAATCTACTAAAACCCAAAGCGCATTTTCTTCGCCCTCGGTATGCCATGGGCGTTCTTTGAGTTCGTTTCTTACTCTTCTCTCGATATTTCCTGCGATAGCATTTACCTGCGTGTTTGAATTTGCGCTACAAATAATGAAATAGTCTGCAGCGGCATTTTCTATGTTGGTAAGATCCAAAATTCTAATATCCTCACCTTTGGTGTCTTGGATACTGCCTATGATGGTGTTTATTAAAAGTTGCTTTTCTGATTTTATACTCATTTAGATATATATTGTATTAGTTGCAAATTTATTCTTTTTTACTTTAAATCAAAGAAATATTTTTATATTTATCCGTCATAAATTTATGAAGTGGATACATTATTTTATATTCAGCAGTGTTCATCTACTAATGATGAGATTATCAACTTACTAAAAAGCCATGATGACATCAGGGAACTGACACTCTACACCTTTGACCAAACTAAAGGAAGAGGGCAGTATGGCAACACTTGGGATACGGCTCCGAACCAAAATTTGGCATTTTCTATGGCTTTACTGCAAAATGAAGTTTCGCAGTCTGATACCTTATTCAATTTCCATACCGCAAACATTTTACGCGATTTTATTGCCAAAAAGACAGAAACAAAAGTAGAAGTAAAGTGGCCTAATGATATCATCATCCATCACAAAAAGGTGTCAGGAATGCTCATTGAGAAAAAAAAGATAGGGAATAATGTCTATTTTATAGTCGGTATAGGGCTAAATCTTTTACAGCGAAATTTCCAAAATCTCCCAAAAGCAGGCTCTATTCTTACCCAAACGAAAAAGGAATTTGACCTAGAAAACTGGACAAAAGAAATGCACGCATTTTTTTTAGAAAAAGTTTTTGAGCCCGTTTCTTCGGAAGAAATATTAGACCAATATCATCATTTTTTATTTAAAAAAGATGAAGTTTCTGTTTTTGAAATCGGCAAAATAAGACAAAATGGCATAATCAAAAATGTAGATGAACAAGGCTATCTATGGATAGACCTTGAAAATGAAGGTCTGAAAAGGTTTTATCATAAAGAAATAAAACTGCTGTACTGATTACTCATTTGCTCTTTTTCTATACAAATGTATAGCCACTGCTCCGAAGATGATGTTGGGAATCCACATGGCAAGGAGCGGCGGAAGGCTTTGGTTGGAAGAAAGAACTTTCAGCACCTCAAAAGAGAAAATGAATGTGAAAGCCAACGAGATACCCACAGCCAGATTCTGCCCAATTCCTCCTCTTCGTTTCTGTGAAGAAAGCGACAATGCCAGAATAGACAAAATGAAGATAGACACAGGCATAGAGGTGCGCTGGTGGAGCTCGTTTAGGTAGGTGTTTAGGTTGCTGTTGCCTTTTATTTTTTCTCTCTCGATGAATTTTATAAGGTCAGGCGTGTTTTTGTTCTCGGCTTCTAGGTCATTTGGGAATAATTCCTCTGGCGAGAGTCCGAAACTTTGGGTCTTTTCGTTACCGCTGTTTAGTGTTTCCGTGTCATCAGGATTGATGGTCTTTTCGAGGTAATTACTTAGGCGAAAGAGTTTTTCTTTCTTGTCCCAAGCCACATCTGTAGCGATGAGCTGATAGACCATTTTTCCTTTTTTGTCAAATTTTTGGTACTTGTAGCCAGAGCCTCTTTGGTTGAGCTGGTGGTAGCTGTTGATAAAAACATATTCTGTCTGCGAAAGCTGTGCAGAGATGGTCGTGATGTCTATGTATTTGTTCCTGTTACTGCTATTATAGGTGTAAATGATGAGTTCGTTTTTCTTTCCATTAGCCCAAGGAAGAATAAAATGATTGGTAGCAAGGGTAAGGAGCATCAGAAAAATTCCTACATAAAAATATGGGCGCGAAAACCTATGAAAACTAGCGCCGCTACTGAGAACGGCTACGATTTCGGTATTGTTAGCCATCTGCGAAGTAAAGAAAATAATGGAAACAAAAACCAAAATAGACATAAAGGTAATCACCAAATAGACTACCCAAAACGGATAAAAATGAATTAGGAAATATCCCACAGTGAAGCCGTTTCCTTCTATTCTGGGAGCTTTGGACTGTACATCTATAATTACCACAATGATGGATAACAGCGCCAGCATAAAGCCCAGCGTTCCCAAATATTTCTTAATAATATAGCGGTCTATGATTTTCATATTACAAAATATTCGCAAATTTAGTTTTTTTGCTTTGTTAAAAAGAAAAAATAAATCATCTTTCTCAAAAATATAAATAAAAATCCCTCCAAAGCTAAACTTTGAAGGGAAAAATGAAAAATTATTAATTATTGTTTTGAAGCAAACTCATCTTTAAAATCAGCATTCGCCTCATAGTCTGCGACCATTTCTTTGGCGTAATCTGTTTTTTCTCCTTTGCTAAACCTTCTTTCGAGGCTGTCAAAGATAGAATATACCACAGGAATCACTATCAGTGTAAGGAATAGTGAGGACATCAGACCTCCGATGATTACTATCGCTACACCTCGGTTCATATCCGCTCCATCTCCAGATGCTATTGCAATAGGTATCATCCCTGCTACCATGGCGATGGTGGTCATCAGGATAGGACGAAGACGAGCTTGGTTGGCTGCTACCAGAGCATCAAAGGTGCTGTCTCCTACTGCTTTTCTATTGTTTGTAAAATCCACAAGCATGATGGCGTTTTTCGCAACGAGACCAATGAGCATGATAATCCCCAAGATGGTGAAGATGTTCAGAGTCTGGTTCGTGAGTGCCATGAGGAGTAATGCCCCAATGAACGAAAGCGGAACAGAGAAAATCACGATGAACGGCGTAGCAAAGCTGTCATACAGAGCCACCATTACCAAATACATAAGGACAATAGCTGCTAATAAAGCGAATCCTAATGTACCGAAACCTTCCTGCTGGTTTTCCATGTTTCCTCCCCATCTATATTCTACACCAGCTTTTTTCTGAATTTTAGAGAACTGCTGTTCCCATTCAGCTGCGATAGTTCCCGCAGGTCTTCCGATAGCTTTTGCTTGGACAGATACAGAAGGCGTTTTGTCTCTTCTTTCTAATAGTGAAGGTCCAGAACCATAGCTGATGTCTGCAAACTGCTCCAAACGAACTACTTGTCCAGCAGCATTTACAAATTTCAAGTTTTTAACATCATCGATGGAAGCTCTTCCGATTTCATCATATCTGATGTTGATATCATATTCATACTCTCCAGCACGATATTTAGAATCTGTGTTTCCAGAGAAAGCGATCTGCATCGTTTGTCCCACAGAAGCGATGTTCAGCCCAAGAGAAGTCATTTTTTCTCTATCTACTTTTACATTGATTTCTGGGTTACCATCTTCAGAAGAAAGTTTTACTTCGGAAGCTCCTGGGATTTTTTCCAGTTGTTTCGCTGCTTGTTTTGCAAATTCCAAGGCATCTTTCAGGTCAGTTGCCGTTACAGTTAGGTTAATAGGCGACTGCTCTGCTCCGATGAGTCCCATCTGAACGATTTTTATTTTCGCTCCGATGATTTTTTTCTCCAATTCTCTTTTTAGTTTAGCTGAATAGATGTCCGAACTTTCTTTGACACTGCCATCTTTTTTCAAGAAAACTTGGATTTGAGATTTGTATTTCGTTCCAGAAGTGGAAGCCATCCCGTCATCAGCTTTTCCTACTGTGGTGATGATTTTTTCTACATCAGGAATTGCGCTAATGTACTGCTCCGCCTGTTGAGTGAGTTTGTTGGTTTTCTCGATAGAGGCATCTTTTTCTAATTCAAACTGAACCAAAAACTCGCCTTTGTCACTTTTCGGGAAGAAATCCACTCCGATGTAGCCCATAGAGAACAGCCCAATAGTAGAAACCAAGAACAGAACTAAAGTAACTCCCAGTGTTATCAGCTTTGTTTTTACTGATTGCAATGCCCATTTTAGCAAATTACCAATGCTTTGGGTAAAGTTGTTCAGCATATTTTCAAAACCGAAAATCATTTTCCCGAAGAAAGTATTTTCGTTGATATGTTCTAGTTTTCCTACTCTGGAGAACAACCAAGGCACGATGGTAAAGGATACCAATAGGGAAAGCATTGTAGAAATCATTACCGTAACGCAGAACTGCACTAAGATATCCGCTACAAGTCCCGTAGCCATAGCAATCGGAAGGAATACTACCACGATAACCAAAGTAATCGCCGTAACGGTAAATCCAATCTCAGATGCTCCATCATAAGCCGCGCGAACTTTGTTTTTACCCATCTCCATATGGCGGTGAATGTTCTCAATAACCACAATGGCGTCATCCACCAAGATACCTACCACCAACGAAAGCCCAAGCAAGGACATCAGGTTCAGCGTGTATCCCATGAAATATAGTCCAATGAAAGTTGCAATCAATGAAAGAGGAATCGCTACCATCGTAATTACTGCGTTTCTTAAACTATGTAGGAAGAAAAGCATGATGAACCCTACCAAAGCGATAGCTAGGAACAAGTCAAAAATCACATTATTCGCAGCATTCAGTGTGTAATCTGTAGTGTCATTCGCTATTTCTAATTTTATTCCTTGTTTTTCGTAGTCTTTTTCTACGGTTTTTATAGTGTTTTTGATGGCTTCACTCACCTCCACAGCATTGGCATCAGACTGCTTGGTAACTTGTAATAGGATAGTGTTTTTTTGGTTGATTCTCGCGATTTTTTCTACATCTTTCTCACCATCTTGTATATCTGCGATATCTCCAAGGCGGATCATCATTCCAGAAGGCGTAGTGATAGGCAGCCTTCTCATCTCTTCTACAGAACCTATTTTACCCATTAGACGGATGATGGTCTGTTTTTCTCTCGTTTTCGCGTTTCCTGTTGGGAAATCCAAGTTGGATGCTGCGATAACCTGCTGAACCTGTGCGATAGACAGCCCATAGCCTTCTAATTTTTCAGGGTGAATGTTCACTTGAATTTCTTTCTCCTGACCACCCACCATGGTCACCTGTGCAACTCCATTCACACGGGAAAAAATAGGCTGGATTTTTTTGTCTAAAAGATCGTAGAGTTCTTTTTCAGACATTTTGGAAGTCACCGAAAGGTTCATAATCGGTACATCATCCAGAGAGAATTTATTCAAAGATGGTGTTTTGGCATCATCTGGCAACTGGCTGACGATGGCGTTTATTTTTCTTTGGGCATCGGTCATTAGGTAGTTTACATCTGCTCCTGTATTTAGGGTAATGACCACCAGTGACAAACTCTCAAAGGATTTAGCTTCTATTTTTTTAACATTTTCCATAGAAGATACCGCATTCTCTATTTTTTTGGTCACGGTATTTTCCACCTCGGAAGGCGAGGCACCAGGATAAACTGTCTGTACAGTGATGGTATTGGTCTCCATTTTTGGGATAAGCTCATAACCGAGAAGGCTGTAAGAGAAAATCCCTCCCAAGGTAAGGATAATAAAGAGAACGAGGATTATACTCGGACGCTTTATGGATATTTCAGGTAAATTCATAATTTTCTAATTTATTTGATGATTTCTACTGGAGTCAGGTCAGAAAGATTCACTTGTCCAGTGGTTACTACTTGGTCGCCTTTGGATAATCCAGAAAGCACTTCTATATAATCTCCGAAGTTTCTTCCTGAGGTGATGGTTTTCAGCTCTGCTTTTCCATTTTTGATGACATAAACTTGGTTAGAACTCACACTTCCCACAAAGGCTGTTCTCGGCACGGTCAGAACTTGGCTGTTTTCTTTCTCTCCGAAATATGCCGTTCCGTACATTCCCGCTTTTAGGGTGTTGTTGGTATTATTTTTAATTTCCACTTCTACTGGGAAATTTAGGCTGGCATCGGCTTTTGGAGCAACGAAGGTCACCACACCAGAATATTTTTCATCTGGATAAACCGAAGAAGAAACCTCTACAGCCTGTCCTACTCTCACAGAGCCGATGTGTTTTTCATCTACTTTTACTTCTAATTTAAGTGAGCCGATGTTTACAATTTCAAATAAAGCCTGCCCTGGCGCCACGAAAGAACCAGGTTCTATATTTTTCTTGTTGATAATCCCTGAAAACGAAGCTCTTACATTCACATCAGAAGCGCTAAGCTGTGCACTTTGAAGGCTATTTTTAGCTGTTTGCGCTTGGAGACGAACTTGGTCAAGCTGCTGCTTAGTCACACCTCCTGAAGCGTAAGCGCTTTCGAAACGCTTTACTTCGGCTAGGGCGTTGTTATAGAC
>CAUQOP010000037.1:0-7431 GCA_963519505.1 uncultured Flavobacteriaceae bacterium
TCTTTGTAGAAACTGCTTTACTAATGGTAGTTCCTGCTGAACTTATCATGGGAATGGTTTCTCAGAAGTATGTATGGTTACTAATCATTGGTGGATTTTGGCTGGCTTCTATGTTGGCTGAGAAATGGACTATGGCGAGCAGCCGTGCTATGCAGTACGCTGGATTAGGTTTTTATGTGCTTTTGGAAGCAATTATTTTCTTGCCATTGATTTATATAGCTGTTGCTTATACAGGTGGCAAAGTTATTTTACAAGCAGGATTGATTACTTTCATGCTATTTTTAGGGCTTACAGGTGTGGCTCTTACTTCTAAAAGAGATTTTTCTTTCTTAAGAAGTTTTATCGTTATCGGAGGGTTTATTTCTCTTGGGTTAATCGTTGCAGGAATGCTTTTTGGGTTCAATCTTGGACTTTGGTTCTCTGTTGGAATGGTTTTCCTGGCAGGAGCAAGTATTCTCTACCAAACTAACCAGCTTAAAAATGTCTATACAACAGAACAATATGTAGGAGCTTCATTACAGCTATTCTCTTCTGTAATGCTTCTATTCTGGTATGTTTTGAGAATTTTAATGAGCAGAAAAGACTAACAAAATAGTTCTGAAACACGGGAAAAACATTGATTCTCGTGTTTTAGTTTTTTTTATTTTTTATTTAACCAATTTATTCTAAATATTATGTCATACGGACTTTTAAAAGGGAAAAAAGGAATTATCTTCGGAGCTTTGTATGAAAATTCTATCGCTTGGAAAGTGGCAGAAAGATGCCACGAGGAAGGTGCAGAATTTGTACTTACTAACGCTCCTATCGCTATGAGAATGGGAGAAATCAATAATTTAGCAGAGAAAACAGGTGCGGATATCGTTCCTGCTGATGCGACTTCTTTGGAAGATTTAGAAAAATTATTTGACCATGCTATCGCAAAATTTGGGAAAATAGACTTCATTCTACACTCTATCGGGATGTCTGTGAATGTAAGAAAAGGAAAACACTACACAGAGCTCAACTACGACTGGCTGGAAAAAGGCTGGGATGTATCTGCGGTATCTTTCCACAAAGTGATGAAACTCGCTTGGGAAAAAGACTGCATGAATGAGTGGGGCAGCATCCTTGCGCTTACTTACATCGCGGCTCAGAGAACTTTCCCTGATTATAACGATATGGCGGACAACAAGTCTTACCTTGAAAGCATCGCGAGAACCTTCGGATATTTCTGGGGCGAAAGAAAGGTGCGTGTAAATACCATTTCCCAGTCGCCTACAATGACTACGGCAGGACAAGGGGTGAAAGGTTTTGACGGGTTCATCAAATTTGCAGAAGATATGTCTCCACTAGGAAACGCAACTGCTGCGGAATGCGCAGACTACTGTATTTCCCTTTTCTCTGACCTTACGAGAAAAGTAACGATGCAGAATCTCTTCCATGATGGTGGATTCAGCAACACTGGAGTTTCCACGAAAGTAATGGAAAGATACCAAGGATAAAAACAAAATTTTAACGAAAACACTCTCTGAAAAAGGGAGTGTTTTTTTGTGCAAAATTGGCAAATATTTCTTACCTTTACCCTGTCTTAAAAAGACCTCTATTCATAGGCGTTTAGAAGGAGCTGAAAAAAGCTCAGTATATTTTATTAAAAAGTTCAGTATCTTTTGCTCAAAAGCTCAGTATCTTTTTATAAATTGGTCAGTATCTTTTTTAAAAATGCCAATAGAGTTTTTTTAGACAGATAAAATCAAATTGTTTTTTTAACCTTAAAATTTTAAAATTATGCCAGTAAAAATCAAAGCGGTGCAAAAGATAAATCCGCAGAAAAGAAATGAACCAGCAAAATGGTATCCACAAGCAATAGGCGATGGCGAAACTACCCTTAATGATTTAGCCGCTTATGCTTCCAGCGTTTCTACCGTATCAAAAGGTGATATCTTAGCGGTTTTAGAAACAGTTTTTGATAAAGCTGGGAAGGACTTGTCCGATGGAAAGATTGTCCGTATCGGGGAGCATTTCACACTTCAAGTAAGCATCACAGGAACTCCGTCTGATAAAGAATCCGAAGTCAATGGAAGTAAAGTAAAATCTTCTCATATCCTTTTCCGCCCAGGGAAAGCGCTGAGCAATATGCTGAAAGTGCTGACTTTCAAGAAATAATAGTATAAATTCAAATAATAATAGAGCTGATGAAAGCTGTTCAGATAGACAATTATTCTAAAACAATAGATTCTGTTAAAATAAGGGAAGTAAGAATTCCTGAAATAAAACCTGATGAAGTCCTTATAAGAGTAAAATAAGTTGGGATAAACCCTGTTGATAACATGATAACCAGAGGGGATGTCAAACTCATCACGCCCTACTCTTTTCCTCTTACTATAGGGAACGAACTTGTAGGAGTTATAGAAAAAACAGGAGAAAAAGTTACAGAATTTAAAGAAGGAGACCGAGTGTTTTCCAGACTTCCTACGAACAAAATAGGAGCTTTTGCCGAGTATGTTGCCATAAACAAAAAAGATTTGGCGAAAATCCCTGAATATCTTTCTTTCAATGAAGCAGCAGCAATACCACTGACAGCCCTTACAGCTTACCAAGCTCTTGATATCCTTCAACTAAAATCAGGCGAAACGCTCTTTATTTCAGGCGGTTCGGGAGGTTTCGGTGCTATGGCTGTTCCTTTAGCAAAAGCAAGAGGAATAAAAGTAATCACCAATGGAAGCTTGGAGAACAAAGAAAGAGTTTTAGCATTAGGAGCAGAGCAGTTTTTAGATTACAAAACAGAAGATTATGCCCAGCTCCTGCACGATGTAGATGGTGTAATAGACACCATAGGCGGAAAGGATACAGAGAAACAGTTTTCTATCCTGAAACAGGGCGGTAAATTGGTTTCTCTAAAAGGAATGCCGAACGGAAGATTTGCTAAAAAAATGGGACTTCCTCTATGGAAACAATGGGTTTTTGGATTTGCAGGGCGCTCATTTGACAACATGGCAAAAAAGAGAAACCAAGAATATCACTTTATCTTTGTGCAGTCCAACGGTGAGCAACTTTCAGAGATTGCAAAAGTATTAGAAGAAAACCAAATAAGACCTTCTATTGACAGCATCTATTCTTTTGAGGATATCGCCAAAGCCTTGGTAAAAGTAGATAAAGGTAGTTCCAAAGGAAAAACAATTGTAGAAATCAGCAAGTAACTAAAATTAGAATTATTAATATTTATCATTCAAAACAATGGAAAAAATAAAACTAAACAAAGAATGGAGAGAAAAACTCCTTCAGCGCTTTTTGACTTATGTAAAAATATATTCCACCAGCGACCCTGAATGTGAGGAAACGCCGAGTTCTCCGCAGCAGTGGGACATCGCGAAACATCTTTTTGAGGAAATGAAAGCCATCGGTCTGGAAGATGTCTCTATCGATGAAAACGCCTATGTATACGGATTTATCCCGTCTAATATAGAGAAAAAAGTGCCTACCGTGGGATTTATCGCCCATTTTGACACTTCGCCTGATTTCAATGGTAAAGATGTAAATCCTCAAATTTGGGAAAATTACGATGGAGGCGACCTGCTTCTTAATCAAAAGACAGGCTTCACCCTCTCTCCTAACAAGTTTGAAAACCTGAAACAATACAAGGGACAAACCCTAATCACTACGGACGGAACCAGCCTTCTCGGAGCTGATGACAAGGCGGGAGTGGCAGAAATCATGACAGCCGCAGAATACCTTATCCAGCATCCTGAGATAAAACACGGACGAATAGCTGTGGGATTCAACCCTGATGAAGAAATCGGGAAAGGAGCGCACAAGTTCAATGTAGAAAAATTCGGTGCTGAATGGGCTTACACCATGGATGGAAGTGATGTGGGCGAAATAGAATACGAAAACTTTAATGCAGCTGGAGCAGTAATCAAAATCCACGGACTGAGCGTACACCCTGGTTATGCTTACGGAAAAATGATAAATGCTGGGCTTCTCGCTGCTGAGTTTATCCAGTCGCTCCCAGCTAACGAAACTCCTTCTACTACGAGAGGTTTTGAAGGTTTTTATCATCTATTAGACCTAAAAGCGGATGTTTCCGAAGCAAAACTACAATACATCATCCGTGACCACGATGAGCAGAAATTTGAAAACCGCAAGAAATTCATCGCAGAAAAAGTAGCAGAATTCAACCAAAAATATGGCGAAGATATCTTTGAAATAGAGATAAAAGAGCAATATCTCAATATGAAAAAACAATTCGAAGGTAAAATGCACATCATAGAAGTGGCAGAAAGAGCCATGAAAAACCTTGGAATCACTCCAGAAGTGAAGGCTATCCGAGGCGGAACCGATGGCGCACAGCTGTCTTACATGGGACTTCCTTGCCCTAATATCTTTGCAGGAGGGCTTAACTTCCATGGGCCTTATGAATATGTTCCATTAGAATCTATGGAAAAAGCCACAGAAGTTATCATCGAAATCGCTAAAGAAGTAGAGAAATTATAAAAATAAATCGCCTATAAAAGGCGATTTATTTTTTGTCTTTGTAAGTTTTATTTTGCTTCATCATACGGAAGTCTGTTGATAATAGACCTTCCGAGAGAAACCTCATCTGCATATTCCAGCTCATCTCCCACCGAAATTCCCCTTGCAATGCTGGAAAACTTTACATTAAAATGCTTGAATTTCTTATAAATATAATAAGCCGTGGTATCGCCCTCCATCGTTGCACTCAGCGCAAAAATCACTTCTTTTAGGCTTTCCCCATTGAGTTTTTTTTCAATGCTGGAAATATTCAGTTGGTGCGGTCCTATGCCCTCCATCGGAGAAATTTTTCCTCCTAAAACTAGATATTTCCCATTATATTTAGAAGTATTTTCTATTGCGAGAACATCCCTTACATCTTCTACGATGCAGAGCGTTTCGGCGTTTCGCTTTTCATCAGCACAGATTTCACAGATATCAAAATCCGAGAAATTATGACACTCTTGGCAGTATTTTATATTCGTTACCAGACTTTCCAAAGCCTGTGAAAGCGCCATTCCCTGAGATTTGGGCTGTCTGAGAAGATGCAGCGCCAGCCGAAGAGCCGATTTTTTGCCTATCCCTGGCAGTCCAGATATCTCCTCCACTGCTCTGGATAATACTTTACTTGGGTATTCCATCCGGCAAAAATAATAAATTCTCCCTAAAATTTACTTTTGGTAATAAATCTTATTCACTTCATCCGCTTTGATGAAAGTTCCCAGTTTCTGCTCCTTTATTCTTTCTGTGAAGAGCCTTCCCATAAGGTGGTCATACTCATGCTGGAAAATCACCGCTGTGAAACCTTCTACCAGCTCTCGTTTTTTCTCTCCTTCCAATGTTTCATAAGCCAAATCTATCACAAGGCTACGATAGACATCTCCTCTTTCGTTTGGAATGGAAAGACAACCTTCCGCACCAAGTCTAAGCGCCGAAGACATCCATTTGATTTCTGGATTTACAAAAAACTCAAAAGGTTTTCCTTCCTTGTCAAATCTCTGCACCCAAATCGCCTTTATATTCAGTCCTACCTGCGGCGCTGCGATGCCCACGCCCTGTTCATATTTCACGGTAGCGAGCATTCTCTCGGCTAACAACTTCAAATTCGGGTCTTTGACATCCACTGGGCGGGAAATATCTTTTAGTATTTTTAAATCTTTAGGATTGGTAACCTGCAAAACCCTCATCGGTTCGGTACTTTTTCCTGATTTAATGAGGACAACATCCTCTTTTCCTATTTTCTTCTGAGCTTCTACACTAGTTCCGAGTAGAACCAAACTTAATAAAAGAATTCTTATCATTTCTATCTATTTTTAATGATTATTAAGGACAAATTTAATAATTTTTGGAAATAATAAGCCTCCTTATATTCAAAATATCTTCTTATCTTTGGGGAAAAATTTTTATTCCTTTTTTACTCAATGTAAATTATGAAAAACCTAAACTACCCTTTAGATTTTAAATTTAAAATTACCACTTTAGCTAGTGATTTTAACATTACAGACAGAAACGGAAAACACATCGCCTATGTAAGGCAAAAAATGTTTAAACTAAAAGAAGATGTGGTGGTCTTCCGTGATGAAGAGAAAAGTGCAGAACTTTTTAGAATAAAGGCCGATAGATGGCTGGATTTCAATGCCAGCTACAGCATCACAGGAGCTGATGGTACTAATTATGGAAAACTTACCCGAAAAGGAATGCGTTCCATATGGAAATCTACCTACGAAGTCTATGATGAAAACAACCAGCATAAATACACCATAAGAGAAGATAATGCGTGGGTTAAATTTTGGGATGGTCTTGTAGGAGAACTACCTATAATAGGCTGGTTTACAGGATATTTTCTAAATCCTACCTACAGTCTGAAAAACTCTTCAGGAAAAACACTTTTCACACTGAAGAAAATGCCTTCACTGCTGGGCAGAAGATTTCAACTGGATAAATTAACAGAAAGCGATGAAGATGAAACACTTATCGTTCTTTCATACCTTATGATGGTCCTTTTAGAAAGAATGAGAGGATAAATATTAACTTTAAATAAAAATTTTATGAGTTTATCAAACATAGAACCGCAGATTATTTGGAAAAACTTTTCTAAACTAAATGCAGTTCCAAGACCTTCTAAAAAAGAAGCGAGAGTAATAGAGTTTATCAAGAATTTTGGGGAAAGCCTAAACCTTGATACTCAAGTGGATGAAATAGGAAATGTCATCATCCGAAAACCTGCAACAGCAGGAATGGAAAACCGCAAAACTGTTGTTCTGCAGTCTCACCTTGATATGGTTTGTCAAAAAAACAATGATGTAGATTTTGACTTTGAAAATCAAGGAATTCAAATGTTCGTAGATGGCGACTGGGTGAAAGCAAAAGGAACGACACTCGGAGCAGACAATGGGCTTGGTGTGGCGGCTGTTATGAGTATTTTGGAGAGCAATGATATCGCTCATCCTGCGTTAGAAGCCCTTTTCACGATAGATGAAGAAACTGGAATGACAGGAGCTTTTAACCTAAAACCAAATGTACTAAAAGGCGAAATCCTCCTAAACCTAGACACAGAAGAAGATGATGAAATAGATATAGGCTGTGCTGGTGGTGTGGATGTAACAGCTACACAAACCTATAAAACTGCTCCTACGAAAGGAAATTTAGTAAAAATAGAAATCAAAGGACTGCAAGGCGGACACTCTGGAATGGACATCCACAAAGGTTTCGGGAATGCAAATGTACTCCTTGGAAGACTGCTCTATAACAGCCTTGAAAGTCAAGAAATAGAGCTGATTTCCATCGATGGCGGCGGACTGAGAAACGCGATTCCAAGAGAAGCTACAGCTGTTTTTTCAGTGAAAAATGCTGATGAATTCATTGCAGAAGCCAATGAATTAAAAGCTGAAATTTTACAGGAATTTGCCAGCATTGAAAAGGATTTAGTTATCAATATTGAAA
>CAUQOP010000038.1:0-7315 GCA_963519505.1 uncultured Flavobacteriaceae bacterium
GTTTTACCATTGTTTCTATCTGTTCTAAAAGTACTTTTGGAGCATCTTTAAAGATTAAATGCGCTTCATCTATAAAAACAGCCAATTTAGGTTTATCCAAGTCACCTGCTTCTGGAAGGGTCAAGTATATCTCAGCAAAAAGAGATAGAATAAAAGTAGAGAACAGAGCAGGCTTGTTCTGTATGTCCACTACACGAAGGATGTTTACCACACCCTTTTCGTTTCTGGTTTTTAGTAAGTCTAAAACATCGAAACTAGGCTCTCCGAAAATTTGTGATGCTCCCTGTTGCTCCAGCGCCACGATGCTTCTTAGGATAGCGCCTAATGATGCTGGTGCGATAGAGCCATAGCCATCGGCAAGTTCTTTTTTACCGCGTTCATTATCAGTTACATACTGTAATACTTTTTTCAAATCCTCTAGGTCTATCAGAGGAAGACCTTTGTCATCACAATATTTGAAAACTATAGACATGATGCTGGTCTGTGTGTCATTTAGACCTAGGATTTTACTCAAAAGCACAGGTCCAAATTCGGTAACGGTAGCTCTAAGTTTTACTCCTTTCTCGGCAGAGAGAGACATTAGCTCCACTGGGAAAGCCTGTGGCTGGTATGGTAATTTGGTTTTATCGTATCTTTCTTGGATACGGCTGTTCATTTCTCCTGTGGCTGCTATTCCAGAAAGGTCTCCCTTGATATCCATTACCAAAGAAGATATGCCATGGTGGGAAAGCTGCTCTACGAAGGCTTGTAGTGTTTTGGTTTTTCCTGTTCCTGTTGCTCCAGCGATGAGACCGTGTCTATTGATGGTTCGCAGAGGGATGTTTACATCTACTTCAGGGATGACTTCTCCATCCAAAATTCCTTTTCCAAGGGTAAAGAAATGCCCTTTTGCGGTGTAGCGAGGCGTAGTTTCTGCTATAAATTTTTCCTTTTTTGACATTATTTATGATTTTAGGGTCTAAAAATAAAAAAGAATTTATAAAATAACTAAAAAAGGAGATAGAAATTTCTATCTCCTTTATGTTGGTTTTTATTTTTCTTAGAATTTGTAAGTGATACCAATTTTACCACCAGATACATTACCACCACCACCTTCTAGGTTGATACCGAAGTTTTTAGTGAAGAAGTAACGACCACCAATCTGCGCAGCGATTCCTAAACCAGAAGCGTAATTTCCATTATAAACGAAATCTCCATCACCATTATATTTGTGAGTCCAGTGATAGTATCCTACAGAAAGACCTGCATAAAGATCAAACTCAGAAGGAAGTCTTAATATTCTGTTGAAGTGGTAGTTACCATTAGCGGAAATACTAAAAACAGAGTGTTTCCATTCATAGATATACCAAGTTTCTTTTTTAGAACGGTAGGAAGCTTCTGCTCCAATAGTAAAGTCTCTTGCAATTCCATAGTCTACACCTACTATTACAGGAATCCCCCAGCTAGAAATCCCTACACCGGCATTAATTTGTACACCATTTTGTTCCAAAGTTCCTTGTGCAGATGCTGTAGCTACAGCAAAAAATAAAGATGCACATGCTAAAATCTTTTTCATAAAAAATAAAATTTAAATTTTTAAAAACAGAGACAAAGATATACATATTTTTTAGATAGAAAAATATTTTGTATCAAAATAATATTTATAACTTTATAAAGTGTAAAAAATAAATTTTATAGTTATGGACAAAATAAAAAATCACATTGGGCTGATTATTATTTCAGCTGCAATAGTTTTTTCTACTTTTTTGGCTGCTAATGCTTTTAAAAATAGAAATTCTAATAATGACACTATCAATGTTACAGGGCTTGGGAGTAAGGACTTTGAGTCTGACCTTATCGTATGGAATAGTTCTTTTACAAAGAAAAGTGCAGATTTGAAAACCGCCTATGCTTCGCTGGAAAAAGACAGAGATGCTCTCAAAAATTATCTATTGTCTAAAGGTGTGAAAGAAAAAGAAATCGTGTTTTCTTCGGTGGGAATTTCTAAAGATTTTGACAGAACCTATGATGAGTATCAGAATGTTCGTTCAGAAGTATTTACAGGATACACACTGAAACAAAATGTGCAGGTGGAGAGCAAAGAAGTAGAAAAAATAGAAAACATCTCACGCCAAGTTACTGAGCTTATCAATTCTGGTGTGGAGCTGTACTCTGAGCAGCCAGAATATTACTATACTAAATTAGCCGAGCTAAAACTAAAAATGATAGCTGAAGCAACCAAAGATGCGAAACTTCGTGCCGAAAAAATTGCAGAAAACGCAGGAGCAAAACTTGGTGATTTGAAAAAATCTGAAATGGGCGTTTTCCAGATTATCGCGCAGAATTCTTCGGAAGACTATTCTTGGGGAGGTTCGTTTAATACTTCTTCTAAAAAGAAGACAGCCAATATCACCATGAAGCTCTCCTACAATATTAGATAAATTTCATACCTTTGCGGTTTTCAGATTATTTATGACAAATACAAGTCCGAAAACAGTAGCATTTCATACACTTGGGTGTAAACTTAATTTTGCAGAAACATCTACTATTGCGCGTCAGCTTATAGGGGCGGGATATGAGAAAGTAGAGTTCGATGACCCTGCGCAAGTCTATGTGATTAACACATGCTCAGTAACGGATAATGCCGATAAAGAGTGTAAGTTTCATGTAAAAAGAGCTGTGAAAGCCAATCCAGATGGACTGGTGGTGGTTTTGGGATGCTATGCACAGCTGAAACCAGAGGAGATATCTGCAATAGAAGGCGTGGATTTGGTTTTAGGAGCGAAGGAGAAATTTAATTTGCTTAATTTCCTTGATGATTTAAGGAAGTCCGAAAGCTCTGCGCAGGTTCACTCTTGTGAAATAGAAGATGCAGATTTCTTTATAGGTTCTTATTCTATTGGAGACAGGACTCGTGCCTTTCTGAAAGTTCAGGATGGATGTGATTACAAATGTACCTATTGTACAATTCCTATGGCGAGAGGGATTTCTCGCTCTGATACGATAGAAAATATTGTCAAAAATGCCCAGCAGATCGCCCAGCAGGATATTAAGGAAATTGTCCTCACGGGAGTGAATATTGGTGATTATGGAAAGGGCGAATTTGGGAATAAAAAACATGAACATACATTTTTGGATTTAGTGACAGCACTAAATGAAGTGGATGGCATAGAACGAATCCGAATTTCTTCCATAGAGCCTAATTTGCTAAAAGATGAAACCATAGAACTTGTAGCGAAGAGCAAGAGTTTTGTCCCGCATTTTCATATTCCATTGCAGTCGGGCTCAGATGAGATTTTGAAAAAAATGAAACGCCGCTATCTCACGGCTCTCTATACGAGCAGAGTGAATAAGATAAGGGAAATCCTGCCTGATGCAGCTATCGGTGTGGATGTAATCGTAGGTTTCCCAGGTGAGACCGAGGAGAAGTTCTTGGAAACTTATAACTTTTTAGCGGAGTTGCCAATCAGCTACCTGCATGTATTTACATATTCTGAAAGGGACAATACGGAGGCGGTTAGTATGGAGGGTGTGGTTCCTATTTCGGAGAGAAAGAGAAGAAATAAAATGCTCAGAATTCTTTCTGAGAAGAAAAAAATGGCTTTCTACCAAACGCAATTAGGCAAAGTTCTGCCTGTTCTTTGGGAGCATGAGGAGAAAAACGGAATGATGTTTGGCTTTACGGATAACTATGTCAGAGTTCAAAAACCATATGACGAAAAGTCCGTGAATAAAGTAGAAAGAGTGAAATTAGAAAAAATTTCAAAGGAAGGAAATGTGGTGGTTTCTAGTTCTTTTGAGGAATTTTTAACAAAAGTTTAACCTCTATTGTCATTACAATGGAGGAAGTTTTTTTATTTTAGTGGATTGAATTTTCTTAAAATATTATGTCACAAAAAAGCACATACGGCGACAATGTCATCTCTCTGAGAGATGTGAAAATAGTTCAGAAGAATTTTACAGTTCTTTCTAATGTTAATCTGACCATAAAAAAAGGTAAGTTTAACTATCTCATTGGGAAAACAGGTTCTGGAAAAAGTAGCCTTCTCAAGGTTCTTTATGGGCATCTTCCACTTCGCGAGGGAGAAGGAGAGGTGGTAGGTTTTGATTTGACAAAACTGAAAGTATCCCGCATTCCTGATTTGAGAAGAAAACTGGGAATTATTTTCCAAGATTTCCAGCTGCTTATGGATAGAACGGTAGAAAAAAATCTTCTTTTCGTTTTAGAAGCTACAGGCTGGAAGGACAGAAGCCTGATGGAGGAGAGGATAGATGATGTTCTCAGCAGTGTAGGAATGAAAACTAAAAAACACAAAATGCCTCACGAATTGTCTGGTGGAGAGCAGCAGCGTGTTGCCATAGCGAGAGCTTTGCTAAATCACCCTGAGCTTATCTTGGCGGACGAGCCTACGGGAAACCTAGACCCAGAGACTTCTAATGATATTATGACTTTGCTAAGACAAGTGTCTGAGGAGAGAAATTGTGCAGTGCTGATGGCGACACATGATTATCATTTGATACAGAATTTCCCAGGGCAGGCTATCCGTTGTGAAGATGGGACAGTATCTGTTTTGCAGGATACAAGTATACTTTTTGAATAAAAACTTTAAATTCAACTTTCTTCAATAAAAATCAAATTTAATTAGTTAAATGGTGTTAAATTGTATAAAAATTTAGTTAAAATACAAATTTGATACAATATCATTAATAAATGCTCGTTTTTGATATTAGTAACCAATTAAATTTTTAAGTATCATGAAAAAGTTAGTTTTTGCAAGTTTATTCCTTGCGTTAGGAACATTCGCAGTAAACGCACAGTCTACTCCATCAAAAAAGAAAGCAGAGCCTTCTAAGAAAGCGGCTAAACAATCGCCTAAAAAATCAGCTCAGCCTGGTGAAGCAGAACACGCTGTTCCTACCGTTCCTGAAAATGTAAGTCATCCTTCAGTGGATAAAGAGCAGCCAAAACAAAAAGAATCAGAGGATAAAAAGGAGGAACATCCTGTAAATCCACAGAAATAGATTTTATTGTTTATCATAGATAGCCACTTCTGAAAAAGAAGTGGTTATTTTTTATGGGTAAATTCTTATCTTTGCGCCCAAAGTTATAAAAGATGAGTAAAATTCGCGTTCGTTTTGCCCCGAGTCCTACGGGCCCTCTGCATCTTGGTGGAGTGAGAACAGCATTATACAATTACCTTTTTGCTAAAAGCCAAGGAGGAGATTTTATTTTAAGAATAGAAGATACGGATACAGCCCGCTATGTAGAGGGAGCAGAAGACTATATCATGGAGGCGCTGGACTGGCTTGGAATACAGCCTGTGGAAAGCCCTAAAAAAGGAGGACCTTATGCGCCATACAGACAGTCTGAAAGGAGAGAAATCTATGATAAATATACTGAGCAGATTCTAAAAACGGATTATGCCTACTTGGCGTTTGATACTCCAGAAGAGCTTGATAAAATCAGACTGGAATACGAAGCCAAAGGAGAAGTTTTTTCTTACAATAATGTTACTAGAAATAGCCTGAGAAACAGCCTTGCACTTCCAAAAGATGAGGTGGAAAAGCTTTTGGTAGAAAAAGTTCCCTTCGTGGTTCGGTTTAAGATGCCAGAAAATCGAGTGACGGAGCTTAGCGATATTATTCGTGGGAATTTCAGCGTAAATACTGATACTCTGGATGATAAGGTTTTGGTGAAACAAGATGGAATGCCGACTTATCATTTCGCGAATATCATCGATGACCACGAGATGCAGATTACCAATGTGATTCGTGGAGAAGAGTGGCTGCCATCAATGGCTCTGCATGTATTGTTATACGAAGCCATGGGCTGGAAAGCACCAGAATTTGCGCATTTGCCACTGATACTAAAACCAGAATGAAAAGGAAAACTCATCAAAAGAGATGGTGATAAATTCGGGTTTCCTGTATTTCCGTTGAATTTTACCGATAAAGAAACAGGAGCTGTGTCCAAAGGATATCGTGAGGAAGGTTATTTCCCAGAAGCATTTGTGAATTTCTTGGCACTTTTGGGCTGGTCGCCGTCTGATGATAAAGAAATCTTGTCATTAGAAGAAATGGTTCAAGAGTTTAATCTGCACAAAGTTCATAAATCTGGAGCAAGATTTAGCAAAGAAAAAGCAGAATGGTTTAACAGCCAATATCTTAAAATGAAAACAGATGATGAGCTGCTAGTTTTACTCAAAGAAATAGAAGCAGTGAAAACTTCTGGAGTCAGCGATGATAGGTTGATTACGATTATAGGGCTGATGAAAGAAAGAGCGGTTTTCGTGAAAGATATCTATGAACAAGGGCGGTTTTTCTTCTCGGCGCCAGCGGAATATGATGAAAAAGCCATGAAAAAAGCGTGGGCAGACACCACAGGAGAACTTCTTGCAGAGTTTGCTCAGAAATTAGAAAATGTGGATTTCCAATCAGAGGTTCTCAAAAATCTTATTCATGATTTCGCGGCCGAAAAAGAATTAGGAATGGGTAAAGTGATGATGCCGCTTCGTTTGGCTTTGGTAGGTGAACTGAAAGGGCCAGATGTTCCTGATATTATGAATATTATAGGAAAAGAAAAAACGATAGAACGAATCAAGAAATTGATAGAAACTCAAAAAAAATAAATTCATATTTGATTTTTAAATTTATTAGTATTTTTGAAAACTCAAATATTATTCAAAATTAGAAATATGGAATACTTGGATTTTGAACAACCGATAAAAGAGTTGATGGAACAATATGAAAAATGCGCCATTGTAGGCGAAGAAAGTGGAGTGGATGTTTCAGCAACTTGCAAACAGATAGAAGAAAAAATCATCAAGACTAAAAAGAAAATCTATGGCAACCTTACGCCATGGCAGAGAGTACAGCTTTCCCGCCACCCAGACAGACCCTATACATTGGACTATATCCACGGAATAGCGGATGAGGGCAGCGTTGTCGAGCTTCATGGCGATAGATGTTTCGCGGACGACCCAGCGATGATAGGAGCGATGATAAAAATAAATGGTCAAAGCGTGATGGTTATCGGGACACAAAAAGGAAGAACCACGAAGGAAAGACAATACAGAAGGTTTGGAATGTCTAATCCTGATGGATACCGTAAAGCACTGAGGCTGATGAAGCTGGCGGAGAAATTTAATATGCCTATCGTAACTCTGATAGACACTCCTGGGGCTTATCCTGGTCTTGAAGCTGAGGAAAGAGGGCAAGGTGAGGCTATTGCAAGAAATATTTTTGAGATGAGTCTTCTGAAAGTTCCTGTAATCGCTATCGTTATCGGTGAGGGAGCTAGTGGAGGAGCTCTAGGGATAGGTGTAGGGAATAAGGT
>CAUQOP010000039.1:0-7240 GCA_963519505.1 uncultured Flavobacteriaceae bacterium
TTGATATTGAATATTTTATTTTTTTATCTTTGCCCACTTAAAGTTCTTTGAAAAATGTTAGGAAGAAGACAATTACGAGAAAAAACCATCCAGACCCTTTATTCTTATCAGCAAAATCCTATAAAACAGGATGTTTTGGCAAGAAATATGTTTGCCGAAATAGATAAGATTTACTCTTTGTACATCTATCAGCTTAATTTTCTCATCGCCTTGAAAAAAATCGCAGAGAAACAAATGGAGCTGAACAAAAACAAGTACATAAAAACCGAAGAAGACCTCAATCCTAATCGGAAATTTATCCGAAATCAGGCGATAGAACTTCTTGAGCAAAATGAAGAAAGGTTGTCTTTCAGCACTAAACATCAGAATCTAATCTGGGACATCCACGATGACCTGCTCATCAAGGTTTTTAACAAAATAAAAGCCAGCAAACTCTTTCAAGATTACATGAAAGGAGATGAATTTTCTTTTGAGGAAGACCAAAAATTCATCGGAAAAGTTTTCCTAAGATATGTCGCTGAAAACGAAGATTTCCAGAACCATTTAGAAGATTTAGAACTTCACTGGGCAGATGATTTCCACATCGCCAACTCCATGACGCAGAAAACTCTCGGTTTCCTCAGCAAGGATAAACCTTCACATACTTTGATAAAGATGATAAAAGATGAAGATGATAGAAATTTCGCTCTGAAACTGCTCAACGAAACCCTAAACCACTGGGAAGAAACCGAAAAAAAGATAGAAGAAAGACTGGAGAACTGGGATTTAGACCGTATCTCACTAATGGACAAAATCATTCTGGCTACCGCTATTTCAGAACTGGACTATTTCCCTCTGACGCCTGCCAGAATCATCATCAATGAATATATAGAAATCGCAAAGGCTTTCGCTACTGATAAATCTCAAATCTTTGTAAATGGAATCCTTGACCGATACATCAAAAGCAACAATAGAAATTAAATTTTAACCTTAAAATAACCAAAAAAGAAATGAAAAATACTTTGAAACTTTCAGGAACAGGGCTAATGATGCTCCTTGCAGTAGTATCTTGCCAAAAAAACGAAAAAGCAGACCCAATGCCAGAGCCTGTGGAAGAAACTACACCAGAACAACCAATGACGAAGGCAAGTTTTGCTAAAGAAGAGCACGATTTCGGAACTATGAAAAAAGGCGAAGTGGTACAGCATGTCTACGAAGTAACCAATACGGGCGACAAGCCTCTATACATCAACTCCGTGCAGCCAGCATGCGGATGCACCGCTCCTGATTACACCAAAGATGCCATCGCGCCAGGAGAAAAGGGACAAGTAACGCTGAGTTTTGACTCCAAAAACTTCAACGGAGCTGTAACGAAAACTGCACAAGTATTCATGAACGCAGAAAACTCTCCTGTTACATTGAGTTTTAAAGCGAATGTACAATAATCACTTAGAAAAACTTTAATATAAAATGGAAAACTTACAACAGTTCATACCAATGCTGCTTATTTTAGGTGCATTCTATTTCCTAATGATAAGACCACAGCTCACGAAACAGAAAAAAGAAAAACAATTTCAGGAGAATCTGAAACCAGGGAGAAGAGTCGTAACGACTTCTGGTATCCATGGTCGTATCTTCTCCATTGCAGAAGATGGCGTAGTCATCGAGACGCTTTCTGGTAAGCTGAAAATGGAATTGGCAGCAATATCCAAAGACCTTACCCTCAGCCGTTTTCCTGAGGATAGCGAAGAAAAGAAATAACAAACAAATCCCTATCACAGATAGGGATTTTCTTTTATAAAAAACTTTCTAATGCAGTTCTACTTTGCCATCTTTCATGACATTGGTTACACCTTTTATGCTTTCGAAGTATTTTCTCCCCTGCTCTATGGATTTCCCTTGAGAGATTCTCACTGCGATGCCTTTCATTTCCTTGTATTCATAGATTATTTCTGCACCATAGGATTTCACTTTTCTTTTTAGCTTCGGAAAGGAAATTTCATTTTCATTGTAAAAAACAATCAGTGTCCGTTCTTCTTGGGTGTATGTTTCTTCCTGCTGATACACGGCTTTTTGGGTCTGCATACAGCTGATAAATGATATTGCAATAAGTAATAATAATATCTTTCTCATTTCTAAAAAATTTAATTCAAAAGTATTAAACATTTTATAATTAAACAAAATTCCCTTTATCGAAGTAAAGGGAAAAACAACTTTTTCTATTTTTAAATTTTTATTAAATAATTATTTATTCTTTATAACTTCTCGTATGGGTTTTCGTTTGGAATAAGGCAGCGGCTTAGCATATCCTATACGAAGCAGAATTTGCGGAAATTGGTGATTAACAGCTATCTTTTCGCGGAGCTGATTTCTAACCTCAGGAACTTCGCAAGGCTGGTTAATATAGGCATGTGCAATATTTTCCTTCGTAAGCGAGAGCAGAAACCGCTGGAGCGTACGCCCTGCATCTATCCATGCGTGTATATCATCCGCCGCGCTGGTGATAAGCACGATATTGGAAGAAGAATTGATTTTCTTTAGGTCGGTTTTATTTTGCTTTTTGCCTTTAAGGCTCATTTTCACAATCGGTTCTGTAATCCATCGCGGAAGATTGGGCGCTCCCAGAGCAGCATAGCTAATTCCGTCATTAGTGCTTTCAGAATGTTTCTTGTTAAAGCGTATCCATGAGAGCAATTCGGATTTGAATGCTGGGTCGTTCATCTGCGCAGTATTTCCCTGCATCACAGCATCTGTCAGCTGTCCGAATGCTTCTGTATTTTTATCAAAAATCTGAATGCTGACTTTATCAGAATTAAAATCTTTCAACAAATTTTTCAGCACAGCTTCGGGAATTGGCTTCCCATCATAAACAGAACGATTGGTCTGGCGTTTAGTGATATATTCTGAAAGTAAATCAGTTCTAACAGCCTCTGATTTCTGTAATCCTACTCTGATAACGCCCTCTGGACTGATATTCACTTGAGTAGCATAGCCAAGGCTACTTGCTTTTATACATAAATTCTCCAACGCACAGCCCAAACTCATGAAAAACTCACGATGGCTAGGGTCTACGGCAGGAAGTTCCCTGCTGAAATTGGGTAAAATCGTAATCTCATTTGTTCCTATTTCAAAGAGCCACGGCTGGGAGTTATGCCCAGAGGGCGCTTGTGTGGCTGCGGTAACTAATTGGATAAAGTCATCCATTTGGGCATTGACTTTTAGCCCTGAAAACATTAATAAACTCATGACTAATATTTTTAATTTCATTTTCATATCCATTACTTTATATACACAAAGTAACGATAGAAATATGAACTAAAAATGAACCTGAGTTAAAAAATACGCTTGCGGATACGGCTCAGCGCCTGTGGAGTTACACCAATGTAGGAGGCTATATATTTCAGCGGAACATTCTGAATGAGTTTTGGGTCTTTTTCCAGCAGCTGTCTGTATATTTCCTCTGGTGATTGCGTAAGAAATTGCGCTTCACGATGCATTTTTTCCAAGAGCAGATTTTCTAGTATTTGGGTTTTTATCTGAAGAAATTCTTGGCTTCCGATAAGTTTTTCCAGCGAATCCCTTCCTATTCTATACGCCTTTACTTTTTTTATCGCCTGTATGGAGAGCAGAGACGGCTCCTGTTTCACAAACGAAGCATAAGACATACAAAAATCGCCTGTAGAGCATATGTCTACAGTGGTCTCTTTCTGTGTGGTGGGATTATAATAAAAAAAGCGAATAATTCCCTCGTCTATGTAGTAGAGCCATTTTTCAACACTTCCTACCTCGGTAAGAAATTCATCTTTCTTAAAATGCACTTCAGTAAAATAGGTTTCAAGTATTTCAGAGGAAATTTCCATGATTTTTTGCTGTCAAATTTTTATTCCTATTAAAATTCTTCTTTATTGATATTTTGTTTAAAAACTTTCACAAAAATAAAGTTTTATTAAACATCAAGTAATGATTCCAAATGTAATAAAATTTCAACAATTTTGCTTAAAAACAATTTACTTACCCTTGTTGTCTTAATAATAGAACCTATTCTTATTCTATGGTGTCATTTGTAATAAATTATTGATTTCTTCGGCATGCGTTCGCGAATAATACATCACAAAAGCAATATAAGGAACAAAGAATAGAATGCTCCACAACAACCCCCATGCAGTTGCTTTATGATTTCCTATCCGATGGAGCATATACCCTGCCCAAAGCAAATTGAGTGTCATCGTAATATGCGAAAGCTGTGCAAAAATATTAGCTCCGCTCCATGTAAAAGTAAAAAGCCCCATCGTTCCAAAATAATACATAGGAAGAAATGCAAAAGGAAGATAAGAAATTTTCTTTTTTGCTAAAAAAATCATAAAACAAAGCAGATAAACCAAACTGCTTGGAGAGCATGCGTTATAAACAAGCCACTGCACAAAATTCACTTTCAGCATAAAGAAGAAATAATAGCTCCCCGAAAGAGTGAGTAGTAATAAAACAAACGCCAAAATTATCCCCACTGTTTTTTCTGTTCTTTTAATTTCCATGAGATTAGTTATTTTAGAGGAATATAGACTTCGGTTTTTAGTTTTTCTTCAGGAGTTCGGCGGCGGTCGTTCAGGTATTTCTCAAATATCGGTTCATCGCGAAGTTCATACTCGCTATTGACCACCCAGCGCATCGCTTCATCACATACAGCGCCAAGATTACTATAACTTCCTTGATAAAAGAAAACTGCATACTTGCCTCCTGCAAGCTGTTTACAGCTAACTTCTCCTGAGGGCTGTGCGGGTTTGTGAACGGCAAGGCAAACATCAGTGCGCTGTAGGTCTGCTTCGGTTATTTTTGGGTCATCATGAGAGATGCATATAGATTCTATACCTTTCGTGAAGAGTTTTTGTTCCTTTATAACCGCCCACAGCTGTTGATAAGCCCATTCATAATTGAGACTGCCATACGCTCCTTTAAGAGAGACATAAATAAGATTTTTTGGTTCAAGTTCTACTATTTTTGGAGCTTTTAGGGCTAAATCTGGATTGATTATTTCTTTTTTCATAATGTAAATATCTTTATTGGTTCTGTATTCAGTAGGTGTGATACCGTATTGATTTTTAAAGGCTTTGGAAAGAGAGGCAGGAGATTCGTATCCTACATTAAAGGCTATTTCCTCCACCAAAAGAGAAGAGTAGCGCAGGAGCTGTGCCGCTGTTTCTATACGCAAACGAGCAATGAAAGCGATGGGCGACTCATCTTTAATCGCTTTGAAAATCCTACAAAAATGAAAATCAGACAAATGAGCTATTTCTGCTAATTTTCGTACATCTATCGCCTCGTCCAGATGGTTATTGATGTATTCCGCCACTCTATTAATACGCTGGACATAATCATTTCGGGTATTCTGTTTCATATCTGTCGTTCATTGAATTTCTGAGACAAAGATACAGCCGTTTTCATCAGAAAACTTTTCCTATCTTGCTAAAAACAAAACTGCATAGCTTTAAAAACTAAAATTCCCTTTACCGAAGTAAAAGGAATAGAGTTATATACCAATATTTATTTATCAAATTATTTCAAATTCTTCTTAAAAATTTAGATTTTATACTTTTTATATATCAGAATCTTTTACACCTATAAAAATCTCCACTTCCGAAAGGTCGCCTTGCTGAGATTTTTCTGTGTATAGTTCATAATCATATTGATAAAGTCGGTTTAGTTCCTTATCCTGTTGCCATATTTTTTGCCATGCTTCTGCTACAGCTTGAGGCATCGCTCCTTTAGCAAGAAATCTCTTAAAATTCTGTTTAGGAAACTCCCTTCCGACCAACCCGCTTGGGATTTCATCAAGCGAAGAAACTTCCAGTCCCAAAAGCGTGGTATATTCACCTGTATAATCACTTTCGTAGTCTGTATAGATAGCATAAACATTGCTGTTCACTGCATTTGGGATTTTGCTGATGATATTTTCAGAAAAAAATCTATTCCAAAGACCTCCAATGTCCTTCATTGCTTGTCCGTTTTGATTTGTCGTGCGTGTTTCTATGCCAATTATTTTCATATCTATAATTTTACATTGCAAAACTAAATAATTTTTTTAGTAAAAAAAATATTATAATCATTATCTAAGTATTCATCCAAATTATTCTTATATAAATATTAAAAGTTTTTCTATCCAATAAAAACCTTTTCTTATTTAATCCACAAAATCCTGCGCGAATGATTTTATTTCAGGGAAGAAAATTTCGTATTTCTCACGGAGGAAATCTTTATTTGCTAAAAATGCGGGGAATACATTGGTGGTTTTGTCCAGAAACTGGGCTTTGTTCACCACATTCCGAAAGCTGTACTCTATCCCCCACTCATTTCGGTAGTTGTAGAGCCAGTCGTCCTGCTGCATCTTATCCAAAACTTTTTTGAAAACCTCGGGCAGAAATTCCTCGTATCGGCGGAGGACAGCATAGACCCTCTGCGAATGCTCCTGCCACTCGCGCTGGGAATTTTCGGCGGTATCATTTGCGAGGAAATAGTCAAACGCCACATCCACAAACGCCCCAGAATACAATCTTACCAGCGGTCGGAAAGGCGCTTTCGCCTCGTGTATCAGCGGGTGCGCATCCGTGAAAGTGTCTATCGCTCTATGCAGTTTTATGCCTTTCTGTATGCTTTCTGGAAGGCGGGCTACATCTCTGTTCTTCACAAAATCCGCAATCATATTTCCGACGAGCTGTTCCTCGGAAAAAGAAAGATAAGAATGAGCTAAAAAATTCATTTTGTATTCTGCATTTAAAGTTAATAAAGCCAATAAAAACCGCCTACTTCCTAAAACAATCTTTGATGAAAATCCTCTATTTTGCTGACTTCCACAAGTTCTATTTTAAAGCCTTTTTTAGGAAGTTTGTTTTGTTTAGAAATAAAAATCCTTTCGTAGCCTAATTTCTCCGCCTCCAAAATCCTTTTCTCCACCTGCGGAACAGGGCGAATCTCCCCGCTAAGCCCTATTTCTCCTGCAAAACAAACATTATCAGGTATTGCCTCATCTTCATTGGAAGAAAGGATAGCCGCCACCACCGCCAAATCCAGCGCCGTGTCGCCCGTTTTCATTCCTCCCGTGATGTTTAGGAAAACATCCTTCGCGCCGAGCATAAAACCAGCCCGCTTTTCTAAAACCGCGAGAAGCATATTCAGCCTTTTGCTGTCAAAGCCTGTGGAACTACGCTGCGGCGTTCCATAGACTGCACTGCTTACCAATGCCTGAATTTCCACAAGCATGGCTCTATTT